>JANLIQ010000040.1 GCA_024654065.1 Candidatus Berkelbacteria bacterium
GCCGTAATAGCCGATTGCTCCAAGACCAACCAATATTGCAACCACCGCCACAACGATGGTTATTACTAACTTTTTGCCCTTTGGTAACTCGATTCTCACCGCAACCCTCCCTTATGTTTTTAGTATACTCTCCTGCGTCAACCCAACAGCCGAACCCCCGCCCTGAGTAGAGTCGAAGGGTGTTTACCCCGAGCGCAGTCGAGGGGCCAAATGGACATGGCGCTGTCCGCTACTACTTCCACACAAGAACCGATCTTCCTGTGTAGGACGCACCAAATTGGCCAAAAGGTACTAGGCGACATTTCCAGTTTTGTTCAGCAATTTTCGAAGTGTGGTTAACGTAAAAACCCTTTTCGTCGTAACCCACCACAACCGCCAGGTGGCCACCGTACTTTTTCCAGAACAACAGCTTCTCTTTAAAGGTTTTGGTCGGCTTGAAAGCCCACTTAATCGAAACAATTGGTAACTTATTGTTATCTAAAGCTCCCCTTAACTCATCCTTCGACATTATTTTTGTTTGGGCATGAAGATCAAGTGATTCGGCTAACTTAACCAAGCCGTCGTGCCTCCACCCAAGCTCGTCTGAATATCCACCCAACTTGATCCCGCGTTTTATTAATTCAGGCGTCGAGTATGTTTCTTGATTAAAAAATGCGGCGATCTCTTGCATACAAAGAATGCCGCAACACGACCTCTGCCAGTACTCGGCATCTTCGTACGATTCGAAACTGAGCTTCTTCCACTCGTCCAAATCCCAACTCTGCGAGTAAAGTGGTACATCGAATAGTACAGTGCTCATCTAGTAGATTCTACCCCGGGGCCTGGAAATGTCGATACATTTCCCCTATAATGCCTGCATGAACATTATACGAATGGAGTCTCGTCATCTCGAAGAGGTCATCCAAATCGGCTTATCTGAAGAGGATCTACACACCCGCACTGACACCCCGGAGTTCTACGGCAGAGAAACCCTGGAACGATGGATCGGCAGCCTAAATGGTGTTTTACTCGTCGCCGAAGACGAGAAAAACACTTTAGCTGGCTTCAGTATCACTTCGTACAACCCTGATTCGCGTGATGCGTACATCCACTGTATCGCGACCAGAGCAGAATTCAGGAAGAAGGGGGTGGGTGGTCTTATGTTGGAGGCGACACTTGAAGAGCTACGGCAGATGGGCTGCAACTTTGTTCGTTGCCTCATCGCTCTCGACAACGAGACTTCCGCCAAACTTTTCGTAAAGTACGACTTCAAACTAGGCGACAAATTCTACTACGTCGCTCGAAACCTCTAGTCCTTCGAGTCCGCCTAAAGCCGCATGGTTCGCCCAGCGGTTACTTTTTTACCCGCGAACCAGCCAAATGGACACGGTTTACGAAGTTGAGTTTACCCTGAGTTTATCGAAGGGCGGAAATTAATCAGTCCTACTCTCCCACTTAGTAATCGTCTTAGAAATTGTTTCGTGGTCACCAGGAGTAATATCAGCGTAAAACTCCTTGAGGTAGTTAATTTTTTCATTTTCACTAAACTCCACTTCTTTTCGTCTATCGTCTGGCAGGACATAGTCTGAGGGTATAAAGTCAAAAATGTAATCTGGGCCCAAAATATAAGTCATCAACAAATCAACTCTTGGCCCAAGTACGCCAGTCGTTACTGCGGCTATCCTCTTCCAGTGATTCGGTAGTAAATACTTTGTTTTGACGTTATAAATATTCGTATCAGTAATTGTCGATTTCTCCTCCGTCAGAATGCTCTTAGGGTTTACTCCGAGTTTCTGCGCATACTTCTTCATTGCGGCCGCTTCAGTACTTGGTGGCGAGGTTGTCCACTTTCTGGGCCATTTACCGCTAAAAATTATCCTCGGTGACTGGTTCGCGTTAAGTATTTCTACCGCTTTCTCAACTCTCGCACGGCCTTTCTCGTTAAGCGTGCCATCATTATTTAATCCGCCACCGAGAACGATAATTGCATCGTATTTCATACACAGATATTACCACCGAACCCCTGCCTTGAGTAGGATTGAAGAATGCTAAATGAGCAATGAAAATAGGGGAAGTTTTTCAGCCGGAGTTCTTAAGCTGGTCAATGCTTTATTCTCTTCCGCCTGTCAGGTAGTGTAATGCGGTCAAGCTGCGCCAGAAGCGGGTCGACTTTACAGAGGAGGGTAGTTTTCTTGAGAAGTATATCGATTGTTTTTGTATCTTCTGACGAGAAGGTCGTGACGTTTTCATTCAAAAACTGGAGTTGCCCCTCGAGCCAGTCTAGTGACCGAACCACTTTGGCTTCGATGGTTTTCAGTTCTTCGAATTCCCTCCATAAATCATAAATCTCTTTCCCATCATCACCAAGCATCCTTTTGATCTTGTTCATTGCTTTGAGCTCCAAGGAAAATTTCTGCTTACGAATTTGTTCGTTATTCACTGACTGCAATACCGGCACATCTTTTGCTTCAATCTCTACGAGATCGTGGACTATCGCCATTTTTAGGACTTTAAGAAAGTCTACCTTCGTCTTTAGTTTTGGAACCACCAGCACTAGGAAGAGCGACAATCTCCAGCAATGCTCCGCTACGCTTTCACGATTATTGTCGCTCCGCGAGGCATGCCTTAGCTCAGTCTTTAGCTTTTCGGCATAATGGATAAAACGTACTATCTTTTCGGCGTCGTTCATATGTTGATATTACCCCCAAACCAGGCAAATGGACACTGTGATAATTTTCGGTACGATTCTGATATGCAAGAGGTGACGAAAATACTGATGTTTGCTTATCGTCGCACTAACGGCCAGGCGGAGTTTTTCGTGCTCTATCGTCATGATGGTACTAAGAGTATTTTGAGTGGCCATGTTGGCGACAATATCCCGGACGAAACGCTTGAGCAGGCAGCTCGACGCGAAACTATCGAAGAGCTAGGCGTTGAGCCAATCTCACTCATTAACCTTGATCACAAAGAAGTCGTTGAGCTCAAAACATGGGATAAACTCTCGACCGAATGGGCATTCTTGATTGAGATTCCAAACAAGGACGTTCAGTATCTTGAAGGCGACGAAGAACACGGTTGGTATTCCCTCGACGAGCTGGAAGAAGTTTTGACCTGGCCCAATCACCAGCGGGTAGTATCAAAGATCAGGCAGATTCTTTCTAATTAGATATCACAGTAGGTTTTTTCAGAACGGAAGCGAAGGTCTATAACAATGTTAATCCCATTCCGTTGCAGAAAGATGACTCTAAGATTGCCCTCTCTGAGTCGAAATAGGTTAGCCGAATCTTTGAGTGGCTTAACGTCCAATCCACGGGTGTGACCAGACTCTATTCTGTCGATCGCCTAAGTTGCTCGTAGACGATCAACTTTATTTAGCCTTTTTAGCGCTTTGTTTAGTTTGTCCACGCTGACCCCTCGTCTTCAGCTCTTCTGCGTCTTCTTCAGCGTTAATTTTTCGCAAGCGAGCTAACAAATCACTGGCTGGTATACCGTTTTCATAGCCAGGAAACTTACGGAAGTCGATCAGCGTTTCCCAATTGGCATCGTCATCATCGTCATCAATAGGTACTAGCCGAAACAAAGGCTCAGAGCGTTTGACAACGGTAATAAACCGGCCAGCTTTCACCTGGGCGGCATACTTATCGATATTCTCTCTCAGCTCTTTGACTCCGATTATTTTGTCTGTCATGGTAACCTGAGCGTATCTCTTGGGTTACCGGATGTCAATAGTCGTTGGATAAAAAAATATACCCAACTCCTTAGTTCGCAATTGTACTACTCACTATAGCAAAAACCGCCCGGATGGGCGGCTCCTGCATTTAGAATTTGAAAATTCTTACTTTAACTCAACCGTAGCACCAGCTTCTTCAAGCTTTTTCTTAGCTTCTTCAGCATCGGCTTTCTTCATCACACCAAGCTCTTTTGGAGCGGCGTCAACGAGATCTTTGGCCTCTTTAAGACCTAAATCCTGTTTGATTTCCCGAACGGCCTTAATAACAGCGATTTTCTGCTCACCAGAGGCGCTCAGTACGACTGTGTACTCAGACTTCTCTTCTGCGGCCTCTGCAGGAGCAGCACCACCGGCAGCAGGAGCACCAGCTGCCATTACTGGCATAGCACTCACACCGAACTTCTCTTCAATAGCTTTTACTAACTCGCTCAATTCCATTACCGATAACTCGGCAATTTGATCAATCAATTTATCTGTTTTTTCACTCATTTGTCTCCTTTACTTCTTCTTTATTTTCTTCCTTAACTTCTTCCGACTCCTCTGCTTCATTGTTGTCTTCGGCTGGGGATTCGTTAGTTTCTTCTTTTGGTTGTTCCTCAGGAGTTTCGGTAACTTCAGCGGACTCCTCGGTCTTAGGTTCTTCTATAATTGGAGCTTCTTCGCTCTTTGGTGTCTCGGTTACTACGGCCTGCGGTTGAGCAGATTTGACCGCTTCAATAACAAAGGCGAACTTCTGGATTGGATAATTTAATGAGTAGGCCAGAGATCCGATCAAACCACCCAGACGTCCAACAAGTTGGGCTTGTAGGGTTTCTTTGTTTGGTAGTGAGGAGAGGGTTTTAACTTGAGAAGAGTCAAAGAAATTGCCATCAACCCAACCACCTAATATTTCTAAAGTTTCTGTTTCTTTAGCAAAATCCACTAGCACCTTGGCAGCCTCGACCTCATCATTAAAGCCATAAGAGATAGCTAACTGCTTCGAAGGAATCTCCATCTCTTTTCCAATACCTTTTAGAATTAACTTCAAAAGGTTGTTGGAAACCATTTTTACCTTGGCACCTGCATTAAATGCTTTGGTACGCAAAGTGTCATTTGCCTTCATATTCAAGGCATTATAGGCAAAGATTATGCTGACACGGGAGTCTTGCAACTCCGAAATCAGTCTCGAAACTAACTCTTCTTTTTGGGCTCTTAGTATTGGCATTAAAAAATCTCCTTTTAATACGAAGCAAAGAGAACTTTGGTTCTGCCCTCGGTAGGAAATTAAGCTTTATCCCTTTCGGGGAGCACCTACTGTCTTCGTAGCTCAAATATTATCGCAAAAACTAATTAGACCGTCAACAGGGATTGATTCCTGTCTAAATGTAAAGTAGTATTTCCCCAAGCGAGTATTCGCATAAGGAACGGTGAATCGAAATGGCAGACCCTTTAAAATCGGCAATAAAAAAGCCGTCGACGAAATGAAAGCATCTTTTGCTCGAGTCATCGATCTTGGAGAGATCAGGGTTCGTCTCAAAGGACACGAGCATTTCATCCCTATCACGGACGTGGTGGTGACAGAGAGAACGTTTCCGCGGGGCACCGACGTCCACTTCTTCCTTGACAAGTCGGCCGACTATGAGGAGACCTTGTTAACGTTTGACATAGAACTCGGGTGGAAGTTCGTGCCAGGCGACTCTGCAGATCGGTATACTCATGCGTACAGCGAGGACACAACTCTCCACTTGTTTCGAAAGAACTGACCCTGTTCACGCGCCCGGAGCCCTCGGCTCCCGGCGCGTTTTTTAATTCACGGTAAGTAAAGCGTCGAGATGTTCCTGCCCAATCCGGCCGGGAAAATAGTATTTAATCTTGCCGTTGATGACAAAATAGGACGCAGGCATCGTTGCCTCCCAATTCTGGAAGGTTGAACCGTCACTATCGTAATAAGTAGCGGTTGTCACATTGAGAGACTTCAGTTTGGCCTCGGCGTCTTCGGACGCGTCTTTGGTATCAATCAGGATAACCGAAATTTGATTTTGACTTTTGGCAAAATTATCGAGCACCGGCAGGCCAGTGTCGCATTCGCCGCAGTTAACGCTCCAGAATGTGACTAAAGTTGGCTTGGTGAAAAGAGTCGATAAATCCAGTTTTTTGTTACCTCTGTCCGTCACGGCTGCCGCCGGTGGGACAATCTCGACAATCTCAAATTGTTTTAATAGCTCCGGGCCAGTTAGCGGTTTGTCGTCTGACGGCGAACTGCCGAGCGTTTGCATGACAAAAGCCAGAGCAACTAATGCAATAATGAAAACCAGCGGGGCAACCAGCCGGCTTAACATTCTAAAGCTTGCTTAGATCTAGAGGGATTGACGGAGCGATTGAGGCAGTAATAAAGACACTGTTAAGCCGAGATTTTGGATATATTGCCATCACTACCTTGGCGTTCTCAGCAAGCTTCGTATCTTCCCAAGAAACTTTACCGATAATTTGGTGAACGATACCACTAGCATCAACTCGGTATTCTGTCTTACCGCTTTTAATCTCTTCCATTACTTTTTTTGGATCGTTAGTAACGGTACCGGATTTAGGATCTGGCATCTTACCCTTTGGACCCAAAATCTTAGCAATTTTAGCAACTTGCGGCATTAGTTCTGGCGAAGCAATACAAATATCAAAATCAAGTTTTTTGGTTTTTGCGATCTGGTCAATCGTTTTCTCATCCAGTACAACAACTTTTTTATCTTTACCGGTACCGTGCGGCATATGCACAACGCCACGGCTAGATTCTGTCGAGCCTTTGGCTTTCTTCTTGTTTAAACGAAGATGGATCTCAACCGAACCATCAAATTTAGAAACGGATAATTCTTTAATCAAAGTTAGGGCTTCTGCCATCTGGTAAAGTTTGCCTGGCTCAACCTTGGCCTTAGCAACCAGGAATTTTTTTGAGTGGCGACTCTTAGCTTCGTGCTCCTCTTTAGAGGCAGCAATCTTTTCGCTTTTAGCGGCCAAGCGTTCAGCTTTAGCTTCTTTTTTTCGCTCAAGCTTAGTCTTCTCGTGTTCCGAGCCCTCTTTATCTAGAGAGGTAGCAGATTCATTACCAACATGTATCGCTGAAACTTCAGCAGGTATTGTTTGGTCTAAATCTGCGCCTTCTTCGACAGAGGTCTCTATTTCGGCTTGTTCGTCAACGTTGCCAGCTGCTTCATCGGCACTGGCTTCGGTTGAGTGATGGGGCATTATTTCTGCCTCTGCTTGCGCTCGCTTCTCTTCCTCGACTGGTTCGTTAATTGTTTTTGGTCGTGCCATTAATTGTTTGAGATATTATTTGTTTGTCTTTGAGAGATTGTACCAGTAAATTAACTGTTTGGTCAATTACGGAAGTTAATTCTGTTTGCTGTTCTGGAGTAAATCTAGACAAAACATGTTCAGCTAAACTCCCCTTCTCGTCTTTTCCAATACCAATGCGAACTCTCCAATAGTTAGCACCAAGTAAACCATCGATAGACTTAATTCCATTATGCCCAGCATCACTGCCTGCAAACTTAACGTTAATTTTACCAAGCGGTAAGTCAGCATCATCGGCAATAACCCACAAATTCTCAGGGTCAACTTTATAGAAATTTGTCACTTCACTAGCAGCCTCACCAGAAAGGTTAACGAATGTTTGTGGTTTAAAAAGTATATACTCGCCATTCTTGGCAATATCAGCCTTAAGAGCAGACTTAGATTCCCATTGTATGTCTAGCTCTCCTGCCAGTTTATCCACAGCCATAAACCCAACGTTATGTCGGGTTCCTTCGTATTGGGTTCCTAGATTACCGATACCGCAGATTGCAATCATTCTTTTTCAACTTCTAGCATCGGGTAGATATTGAACGGCGCTTCTTCGTACGGATGAACTTTTTTTACTGCCCTGATGACCTCCTGAACGACGCTACTATCACAGTCTGCTTCTATCCGTTCCTCCTCTACGGTCTCTAGCTTTCCAATTTCTCCAACTGTAGGATTCGCGCCTTCTTTTGGCAGGAATCTCCCCGTGCCAATTGTTGAGAAGGTGCAGTAGTCGTAATTGCCAATCTTACCTGCTCCAGTATCACCAATTGCTTTTCTAACGGCATCTGCGTGAGATGGTGGTACAAAAACGACTAATTTGACTGTGGACATTTTATTCTTTTTCTTCCGATTACATTCCCGGAAAATTCATATCTTTAAGTAACGGTTGCATTCTAGTAGCAGATTCGCTCTGGGCAGTAGCAAGAGCTTTTGCAACCGTTTCTTTGATAATATCTTCTAGCTCCCGTTTCTTACCCTTTTCTAACATATGCTCTGAGATATCTATAGAAACGATCTTCATCTCGCCGCTAACGACAACCGTTACTTCACCGTTAGCCGAACGTCCCTCAACCTCAAGATCCTTCAGTTCCTTCTGCATCTGTTTAGCCTTTTTTGCTAAACCGTACATATCTTTCATCTGTCCAAAATTTGGTAATGCCATATTTTATCCTTTCTTTAAATTAGCGAAGTATTTAATGTCTGCTTCAATTATATTCTCAAGCCTGCCATCTAGTATGTCGTCAACAGCCGAAGTCTCATAACCGCTCCGTAAGTCTTTAACGAGCTGGTACGGCTGTAACACATACGAACGTATTTGGTTGCCCCAGCTAGCTAAGACCGGCTCTCCTTTAAGGTTCTGGCTACTAATACGTCTTTTCTCGTCGTCTAGTAGCTGAAGCTTGCCCTGAAGAATTTTAAGCGCTTGGGCTTTGTTTTGCAATTGGCTACGTTCGTTTTGACAAGTAACTACAGTATTTGTGGGTATGTGGGTAATGCGAACTGCAGAATCTGTTGTATTCACGCCCTGACCACCATGTCCCCCAGCACGGTAAACATCAATCCTGATCTCGTCTGGCTTAATTTCGATTTCTTTTGCATCGGCCACTTCCGGAACTACTTCAACCAAAGCAAAGGATGTGTGACGGGATTTATCAGCATCAAAGGGGCTAATCCGAACTAAACGATGAACTCCATTTTCGGCCTTTAGCTTGCCATATGCTCTAAACCCTTCGATTAACAACGTTGCGCTCTTGATTCCGGCTTCTTCACCTTCCTGTTTATCTAGTAAGTAAACTTTGTAATGAGCTCTCTCTCCGTAGCGGGTATACATCCGTAGCAACATTTCGGCCCAGTCTTGAGCCTCAACGCCACCTGAGCCAGAGTGAACAGCGACGAAAGCCGATGAGTCATCGTGCTCTCCAGAAAAAAAAGCTTCGCTTTCTAATTTCTCCAATTCCGTATCAGAATTAGCAGAATCAAATTCGACTACAAAATCCTGAAGGTGCTTTAATTCTTGTGTTAATTTTGCCGCTCGTTGATGTTCTTGCCAAAAAGAAGGGGTAGCCATCTCTAGTTCGATCTGTTTAATCCGATCTCTCTTTTCTGAGATCCGTAATGTTTCAGCTAGTTGGGCTTTCCGAGCTTCCATATCCATCCATACATTTTACCCTAAAAGAAAAAGACCCGTATGAGGGGTCTCTTTCTTTCTCGAGACCGTTAGGCCAAGAGTTTTGCTTCCTTTTTGGCCAACGCGAAGCGTCGAGCCGCAAGGGCAAACATAGCCATAGCACCTGGCAACAGGGCCGTTTCGGCACCGGTTGCAGGCAGGCTTTTTACTGACTTGGTTGTAACAACCTTGGCAGTAGTAGAGCAAGCAGCTTTGGCGGCAGCAGCTGAACTAGCTGAAGAGCTAGAAGCAGCGGCAGCAGCACTGGCTGAAGCGCTAGGACAGTCCTTCTTGTCTGAGGCGACAATTGTTTTGCCACCCGCAGAAGCTGAAGAGCTGGCGGCGCTAGAAGCGCTGGAACCCGAGCTTGATCCGCTTGAGCTAGAGCCGGCAGAACCGGAGCTAGCCGCGGCACCGTTGGCAACCGTAGCTGAACTCGAAGAGCTAGCAGCAGATGCACTAGAGGCACCGTTACCGGATGAAGCTGAAGCAGCGCCTGATGCACCACTCGAAGCGGCAGCACCACCGTTACCGTTAGAAACGACGACAGAAGAGCTGGTTGAGCTTGTAGAACTTGAGCTTGTCGAAGCGGCAAACACCGTTCCGGCAAAGCCAGTTGCGACAATAACTCCAAGAATTGAAATAATTACTTTATTCATTATAATTCTCCTTTACTTATATTCATCTACATTCCCAACCAATCGACCATTAGTTAGGCATGGGATGATCCGAGCTGCACACTTCGTTGTGCGCAACTCGGAAAGGATATCGAACTAGACTGCGACTTGCAACCTAGTCCGAAAGTAGTTGGACCGGCTCCTAGTGAGAACCGGATCCGGTCGTATTGCCGCCACCTCCGGCAGCACCGGACGATCCAGACGACGAACCTCCAGAGGTTCCGGCACCGGATGTCGGGGTGACTGCGGCCGCTGAACTTGTGGCAGCAGCAGCTGCTGCGGCGGCCGCGGCGGCTTCGGCGATCTGGGACTGGGTCTGGGCTAACACATTCGTGCTGGACACGTTGATCCTGGTTCCTCCGCCGGGCGAAAGTAGCCCGATTCCCGCTGATTGCGGAGAGATGATCGTCGGGGAACCTAGGTTTGCGATGTGTTGCTGTTGAGGGGCGAGGATCAAGATCGGTTGATAACGATCCTTGTGAACGATTCGTTCGGGGCCGGGTACCTCTCGATCCCGGTAAACGATTCGTTCGGGTCCGGGGACATCGCGATCGCGATAAACAGTCTTGGGCGGAAGTTGTTCGTACTTCGTTTCCGTGACCGTCTTCACCTCGATTCGGGTTTTGGTCTGAACGACCTTGACCCGATTGGTGGTGTTGCCGCACTCGAGAATGCGCTCCGATCCGTCCGGGCACCACGCCATCTTGGTGCCTTTCGGCAAGAATGCGTCGACCCACTCACCTTTGGCACCGCGCATCTTGAGATGGGTGTCGGCTTGGAGTTGGTAGGGCTCCCAGCCGCGCTCAATGGCCTGCTGCCAGGAAACACCGCCCGGAATCATCGGATTCCTGCCGAGTGTCGAGTACTGAGCGTTTGCGACTGTCGCCATTAGGATAGCGACCACGAGAAAGACAATTCGTTTCATTTCATCTCCTCACCGCGGATTTGCAGTGTTCGCTCGGACCGGTTCTGCCGGAAAACGAGCTTGGTCGAGCCTTGTTTGTTGGCGAAGTAAATCGGCACAAACAGGCTGTATTTGTTATCGGTACGGATACTTTTGAAGGATTGGATGATCTTGCCACCCTCTCCGACTAGTTGGGCAGAAAACTCGTTGTCAGATAAAACGAGTACTGCCAAACCTTGATCGGATCGGACAGTAATTGGCTCGTCCAACTCTACGGGCAAAGCCTTTTGCTTGAGTGTGGCTTGCGCCAACAGAGCGTAAGACTCCGCTTTGTCCTTTCCTATCAATGGTTCCCGTTCGTAAAGCCCGGCATGAACTTCGAAAGGGTCACCGTCGGTCTTTGGTTGCGATATCGGCGGATCCTTTTTGGCTGTGCCAGAAGGATTCGGGATCGGTGTCGGTCCAGGCGGCGACTCCTTACCCTGATCCACAGGATTTGATGCTTGACCGTTTAAGGCCATCTGCATTTCCTCAAGTGTGATGAAGTTACGAAGCGTCCCGTCCGGCATGCGAGCAACATAGCTCTGCAAGATCGGATAAGTGCTGCCTCCAGCACCGGCGATTTTCATCCGATTCTCTTCTGCTTGGGCCATTTCAAGAAAGGCCTTTACATCGAGCCGGATAAATGTCGCGTTGCCCCAC
>JANLIQ010000045.1 GCA_024654065.1 Candidatus Berkelbacteria bacterium
GACTAGCTTTCCCAGATCGGCAACCGGGTATCTAGTTCACTACCTACCACTGCTCATCGGATATCAGCTTTCTGTTGTGTAATTTCCGGATTCACGGTGTAACCCCTTTCTCCTAATAACCGGTTCGTGCTACACTACTCTCTAGTTATATGAGAATATTTGCACGAATCAGCTACATACTCCGCTTCAAGGATCTAATCAGATCCTTTGTTGCCCGCGATCTCAAAACTCGCTACCGTGGCTCGACTCTGGGCTTCTTGTGGTCGTTTCTTGACCCACTGATCAACTCAGCCGTACTTTGGTTGGTTTTCAGTTTCATCTTTGCCAGAAACGTTCCTAACCTGCCTGTTTTCTTGATCGCTGGTGTTATCACGTGGAACTTTTTTGCTGGTTCGATAGGTGGAGCGACAACATCAATTATCAGTAACGGCAACCTAATCAAAAAGATTCGTTTACCGCGCGAAGTTTTCCCAATCTCTGGATTACTAGCCAACCTTGTTCACTACTTGCTAGCTTTTGTTGTCTTGATCGTCATTATTTTAATCAGCCAGCCGCCGTTTAATCCCTTGGCTTGGTTAACACTGCCAATAATCATCTTTTTACTGGCCGTAATTGCTCTCGGAATTGGGCTTTGTCTAGCAGCTCTTAGCGTTTACTTTCGCGATCTACCACATTTGACCGACTCGATCTTACGCATCTGGTATTTCTTGACACCGATCTTCTACCCTATGACGCTAGTACCCGCTAAATACTTGAACTACTACTTAGTTAACCCCGCTTCCTCTGGCCTAACTGCAATACGGCAAGTAGTAATCGAGGGACACGTACCAGACCAGAAACTTTTCATTATCTTAACCGTGGAGGCCGTGCTGTTGCTTTGTTTTGGTAACTGGGTCTTTAGTAAGATGGAGGGAGGGTTTGCTGATGAGATCTAGCCTTACTTCGGAAATCTCCGAAACCCCGATTGTTGTCAAAAACCTAACCAAGAAATTCGTTCTATGGCATCAAAAAGAGAACTCCTTGAAGTCTACTTTTATTAACCTCGTTCGATCACGAAAGCTAACTAGAGAGTCGTTTACTCCGCTCGATAACATCTCATTTTCAGTTAAGAAGGGCGAGACATTGGGGGTGATTGGTCATAACGGCAGTGGCAAAACGACCCTACTGAAAGTATTGGCTGGTATTACCAAGCCAACGAGCGGTACTGTGACTGTCGACGGTCGAGTCTCTACGCTCTTTGAGCTAGGAACTGGCTTTCACGCTGAGCTAAGCGGACGAGAAAATATTTTCTTAAACGGGACGATTCTCGGCTTAACCCGTAAAGAGATCGAACAAAAGTACGACAAGATCGTTGAGTTCTCGGAACTAGGAAAGTTTATTGACAGCCCGATTAAGCATTACTCTTCTGGTATGCAGATGCGCTTAGCCTTTTCCGTTGCTATTAGCGTCAACCCAGAAGTTCTGCTGGTTGATGAAGTTCTAGCGGTAGGAGATTCAGCCTTCCAGGCAAAAAGCTACTCGGCTTTCCAAGACTTTAAACAGCGCGGAACCACAATCGTTTTTGTCACTCATGATTTAGGGGCAGTAAACGCCAATTGTGATCGAGCAATTCTTCTGGATAAGGGCAAGATCGTTGCCGAAGGTAACCCAGCCAAGGTTGTTGAGCGTTACAGAAGTGATGTCGACCAAGCAATGTACGGCGAGAAAGGTAAAACCCCAGAAAGAGAGAGTGGTCGCTTTGGTGATGGTCAAGCAACGGTGGAGTCAGTCTGGACAGAAAACAGAGCCGGACGGAAAGTAGCCGTTATTGAATCTGGGGAAGAGGTAATCGTTAAGATTAAGTACAAATTTCACTACAAGGCGACCGAACCGATTTTTGGTCTTATTGTTGACACTCGAGATGGCCGACCAGTCTTGCTGGATAACACTTTGTGGCGCGGTATTAAGACCGGTAACTTCAAAAAGGGCTCGACTACGGTCGTGACTTTCCGTTTTCCTAATAATCTAGAGAGGGGTTATTACCGCCTAACCCCAACAGTTGCTAAAACTGCCACCCTACCGCACGATCATCGAACGGGTATGGCCGAGTTCTTTTCTCAACAGCCCTATCTTACTGGGGGTATGGTCAACCCTACTGCAGTGATTGAATTGGAGGGTGGGTCTAAATGAAACAAAAAAAACTCTCTCTTCCACGAAAGTTCTGGAAGTTCTTAAAGATTCACGGGTTTAGAGAGACGCTAAGGAAGACTTTAGTCTATGTCTCTATCCGCTATTCTGGGCTTTACGAGGCAATTACTGGCCGGGTCTCAATCCGTCGCTTGCTTTATCGTGCTTACAAGGAGGGTGGCCTCAAAAAAACTCTAAAAGTTGGCGCGGCATTTATTGGATTTTCTCTGTTATTTGCGTTCGCCTATATTCTCGGTGTCAGATTGAGCTACTACGGCGGTGCTGGGTCACCAGAACAGTTTGTTGCCTGGTACAAGAACCACCGACGTAAGGTTACTATCGTGATTCCTACTTATAAGACGATTGAGCTTGTCGATCGTTGTCTAGAAAGCATTCACAAGCTACCAACTGGTCGTGACGTGCGAGTTATCGTTGTTGATGACGGTAGCCCACAAGACATCCAGGAAGGGTTAACCAAGCTTGAGAAGAAATACTCTGAAGTTGAGTTTGTTTTGAACAAAACTAATCAAGGCTTTGCCAAGACCTGTAACACTGGTATGGAAATGGCTAACGGTGATGTGATACTGCTTAACAACGATACCGAGGCCAAGCCCGGTTGGTTAGAGGCTCTGCAGTTTGCAGCCTACAGCGCCAATGACATCGGTGTCGTTGGCTCTAAATTGCTTTACCCAAATGGCTTAATTCAGTTTGGTGGTGGCTTCCGAAATTTCAACGCTCCTGAATGGTTTGATCATTCGTACCGTATGGAGCCGAGCAACTACGGTCCAGCCAATGTTGCAAAAGACGTTCTAACGGTTACTGGCGCCTGTATGTATATCAAACGTGATGTTATCAAGAAGGTGGGTATTCTTGACCCTGAGTTTCCGATGGCTTTCGAGGATGTTGACTACTGCTTAAGAGCTAGAGCCGCTGGCTACCGTGTCCGCTACTGCCCAGAGTCTGTTTTGATTCACCACGAGTCCATCTCGCGTGGCAAAGTTCAGGGCGAGCGCGAGCTTAAAAGTACCGCTCATTTCTGGGAGAAATGGGGTAGCTGGTTTGATAACCGTAACGTTCGGGATCAGAACGGTAATATTAACGTCATTTACGTTCTCCAAGACACCGGTGTTGCCGGTGGACACCGAATTGTCTTTGATCATCTGAATCGTCTAAAAAAACTTGGTGGCTTTAATGTCAAACTCTTTGCGTTAGCCGGACCACCAGAATGGTTCCCTCTAGATGTACCTGTTCGAACTTTCGGCAACTACCAGCAGTTAAGTCGCGCTCTAGCAAAAGAAGAAGCGATTAAGGTCGCCACCTGGTGGGAGACGGGGGATCCGGTCTGGCAGGGCTCGCTCCAAAAAGGAATTCCGGTTTTCTTTGTTCAAGATATTGAGTCTTCGTACTACAAGGGTGATCAGAGGGCACAGGATACAGTTATTGCTTACTACCGACCAGAATTTAACTATTTCACTACCTCTGGCTGGAATCAGGATCAGCTGAACGACCTACACCTTCACTCATACATAGTGCCCTGCGGATTAGATACTAAGCTGTATCGTCTTAAGCCCAGTATCAAACGTGAGGACGATGTACTTCTCGCCGTTGGCCGATTGCACTACCTGAAGAACTTAGACATGACTCTGCGCGCCTTAAAACAGATGCGGCGTAACTTTAAGTTCTGGTTATTTGGTGTTGAGCCTGAGATCGAAGACAAGTACCCCTCCATCGTTGATCGTTATGTTTACAAGCCAACCGACGAAGGTGTGGTTGATCTTTATAATCAAGCGACTGCCTTTGTCCAAACCTCACGACACGAGGGCTTTTGTTTGCCTGTATTAGAGGCTATGGCCGCTGGAGCGGCTGTAGTTTGTACGAACGCCGATGGTAATCGAGACTTCTGCTTGCATGAGAAAAACTGTCTAATTGTTGCACAAGATGATCATAACGATCTATCAAAGAGTCTAGAACGAATCTTTGCCGACAAGCCTCTTAGAGATAAATTGGTCGCAGAAGGATTAAAGACTGCTGAGTCGTACTCCTGGGAAAATGTCACAAAAAGACTAGCTCGCTACTTTACGGTTCTAGCAGACAACCATTCTATGGTTGGCGGTGAAGTGAAAGTCCCAGATTAACCTAATCTAACCTTGGCGCCTGGCATCATCATTGCTTTAACTACAACAAATAAGTTACGCCATTGGCCGCTTAGCATTCTTTTTGCAAGAGTGTAGGTGATACTCAGGTAAATCAGAGGTAGGGCGATCGGAAAAAACTTCCAAGCTAGAAGAATTCTCCCTCGAGTAAAGCAGCTCTCAGCCAGCAAGCTCTTACGTTTCTCGACATTGCCAATACTCTGACTTTCCTTGTGGTAGACACGGGCTTTGGGCGCCACAGCTATAGTAAACATTCCTTTAGCGCGAAGCGCCCAATCTAATTCCTCGTGGTAGAGAAAATACTCCTCGTTCATTAGACCCACCTCCTCTAGAACACGGCTAGAGATTAGCATTGATGCCCCGTAAGCGTAAGCTGCCTCCCGCTCAAGGGAGTCGGCCGAAACACTAGCATCGTATTGGCTGAGTTCTCCTAGGTGCCAAGTCAGACCAAGCCAACGATTATATCCACCGGCGTAGGCCTGGACAGTTTCTGGTTCTTTGTAGTAGCAAACGGCACTAGCACAGAAGCCACATCCAGGTTTGTTCTGGGAACGCGCAACTAATTCGCTTAAGGCGTTAGGCTCAACCACTACGTCATTATTAAGTACCCAGATATATTCGGCGTCGCCTTGAGCAATTAACCACCGTAACGCAACGTTATTACCGCCGGCAAAACCCAGGTTACTACCAGTTGGGATAAGAATAAGCGGTACTTGGCTTGCTTCGGTGGAAGCCGCTTCTAACTCTTTGGTGTGAATAGGCTTAATAACGGGCGGCCTAGTTAGTGCACCTAGTTTATTATCTACTGTTTGAAAGGGCTCTTTGCCGCTTGCCCAAGTCACAATATGTTCAAGGGAGCCGTCATTTGATGCGTTATCGCAAACTATTACCTGAAAATTTGAGTAGTCTTGGCGAAAGATACTCTCTAAACACTCAACGGTATCTCGGTATCCGTTATAATTTAGCACCGAGATGTAGACTTTGGGCGCAGAGGACTGGCTCACAAATTACTCCAGCCCAGACCAGACCAGTTGTAAAGAAGGTTGAAAAAGCTAAAATATAGTCGATGAACACATGTCATTTATCCCATATTACCCCCTTTAGTTATTCAATAACATCCTAAATGAAGGGAATTATTTTGGCTGGTGGATCGGGGACGCGGTTATACCCAATTACTTTGCCAACCAGCAAACAGCTCTTACCGGTTTACGACAAGCCAATGGTGTACTATCCGCTGTCAATTTTGATGCTGACTGGTATTCGCGAAGTTCTGATTATCTCGACGCCTAAGGACATCGGCCGTTTCGAAGAAGTCTTCGGTAACGGCAGTCAATTGGGGTTGAAAATCGAGTACGCCATCCAGGAAGAACCAAGAGGCCTGGCTGATGCTTTTATCGTTGGTGAGAAGTTCTTAGACGGCGAACCGGTCACAATGATTCTCGGCGATAATATCCTTTATGGGCACGGACTGACCAAGATGCTTCAGGACGCTCGGAGAAGTATTGAAGAGAGTGGTGGTGGCCATAATTTCGCTTACTATGTTAACGACCCGGAGCGATATGGTGTCGTTGAATTTGATAAAAACGGGAAAGTATTGTCGATTGAGGAGAAGCCGTCTCAACCCAAATCGAGTTTTGCATCACTTGGCTTGTATATGTTTGACGGGGAGGTTAGCGCTGTCGCCAAGTCTGTTAAGCCCTCAGCCCGGGGAGAGTTGGAGATACCGAGCGTCATGAACGATTACCTGAAACGTGGCCAGTTCGGAGTAACGGCGCTTGGTCGTGGTTTTGCTTGGTTTGACACCGGAACACACGACAGCTTACTCGAGGCAAGCGAATTTGTCTCCACGATGGAAAAACGAACTGGCCTCAAGATCGGCTGTATCGAAGAGATCGCTTATGCTATGGGGTTTATAACCGCTGATGAGCTTGAGAAACTAGCTGAGCCGTTAAAAAAGAGTGGCTACGGTCAATACCTAATCAGAGTCGCCAAAGATAAGCCCTATTACGCCTGGTAGATGAAGATTTTAGTCACCGGTGGTGCTGGGTTTATCGGCTCAAACTTTGTCCACCTGCTCCTCAACGAGCAGCCAGATTTAGAAGTAACTGTTATCGACAAGCTAACCTACGCTGGCAACAAAGCTAGTCTCGACGGCTTGCCCAACAACCGCTTTAAATTTGTTCAGGGGGACATCTGTGACGAAAAGCTTATCGACCAGTTAGTTGCCGAGAGTGATGTCGTTGTTCATTTTGCTGCCGAATCTCATAACGACAACTCTCTGCGTGAACCCTGGCCTTTTGTTGAGACTAATGTTGTTGGTACTTACCGGATTCTTGAGGCCGTTCGCGCGCACGATAAGCGTCTGCACCACATCTCAACCGATGAAGTCTTTGGTGACTTGGAGCTTGACGACCCAGCAAAGTTTAATGACAAAACCGCATATAACCCTTCTAGTCCGTACTCTGCAACCAAAGCAGGCTCCGATCTCTTGGTTCGAGCTTGGGTTCGTTCGTTCGGTGTTAAGGCCACTATTTCTAACTGTTCTAACAACTACGGACCCTACCAGCACATCGAGAAATTCATACCGCGGCAGATTACTAATATCTTGAGCGGACAAAAGCCCAAGCTTTACGGTAGCGGTCAGAATATTCGTGACTGGATTCACGTTAACGACCACAACGTCGCTGTTCTGAAAGTCCTTGAGAGTGGCCGAATCGGCGAAACCTACCTAATCGGTGCTAATGGCGAAAAGAGTAATAAAGAAGTCTTAGAGACCATCCTAGAGCTCATGGGAAAGCCCAAGGATTGGTTTGAGGCGGTAAATGACCGACCAGGCCACGATATGCGTTACGCCATAGATCCTAGCAAGATCGAGCGAGAGTTAGGCTGGAAGCCTGGGTACACTGATATAGAGCAGGGCCTCAAACAGACTATCGACTGGTATACAAACCACAAAGAGTGGTGGCAACCGCTCAAAGACGCCGTAGAAGCCGCATACAAGAAGAAGGGGCAGTAATGGCAGCGCCTACTACTGAAATAACTGGCCACACAACCGACATTCCCGGCTTGATAGTTTTCGATGTTACCAGCATGGGCGATGAACGCGGTTGGTTCCAGGAAAAATTTCAAAAAGCTAAATTGGTAGCCGCTGGGCTACCCGAAGAGTTCACGGTCGTTCAAAACAGTATCGCCTACAACCAGAGTCGGGGTGTCACTCGGGGCTTCCATGCCGAAGCCTGGGATAAGTATATCTCGGTTGTGACCGGCAAAATATTCGTCGCTTATGTTGACCTGCGCTCAGGCGATAGCTTCGGCAAGGTCGTTACTCTGGAAGTTGATAAAAATAAAGCCGTCTTCGTTCCGAACGGCGTGGGGAACTCTTACCAAACCCTGACGGAAGATGTTTATTATCTTTATAGCGTCAACAAGTACTGGACTCAGGAAGCGCATAAGATTAGTTTATTTGTTAATCTGGCCGATCCAGATCTCGCCGTTAAATGGCCGATCCCACTCGACCAAGCAGTAATTTCCGAGCGCGATCAGAACCATCCAATGTTAAAGGATATTAAACCGATGGTCGTTTCTAATGGCTGATAGTAAGATTCTGATCGTTGGTGCCTACGGACAACTTGGACTAGGCCTACAAGAAAGATTTCCCGATGCGAAAGCCGTTGATAGAGACACTTTCGACATGACAGATCACGCCTCGGTTCAAGGTTACGATTGGTCTGGTATCGAAACCATAATAAATGCAGCGGCATACACCAATGTTGACGGTGCAGAAACCGAGGAAGGACGAGTTGCGGCTTGGCAAGCTAACGCTGTTGGCGTAGGTAATTTAGCGGCTATTGCCGCCAAAATTGGTGCCACACTAATACACTTCTCTAGCGACTATGTCTTTGACGGTCAGACTTTTCCCCACACTGAAACGGAGCCACTTAGCCCGCTAGGGGTTTACGGCCAGTCCAAGGCCGCTGGTGACATCGTTGTTGCTACCTGCCCTAAACATTATCTAATCAGAACTTCTTGGGTAATTGGTAAGGGTAAGAATTTTGTTCGCACAATGTTAGGACTGGCCGAAAAAGGTGTCTCGCCTAGTGTTGTTAGCGATCAGATGGGTCGACCAACCTTTGTTGGTCAGTTAGTAGATGCCGTTGAACATTTAATTGAAGCTGGGGCAGAATTCGGCGTCTACAACGTCTCTAACGATGGTCCGGTCGTCTCCTGGGCTGATCTAGCCAGAGAGATATTCAAATTAGGAGGCTTCAAGGATATCCAGGTGACAGACATCTCAACCAAAGACTACAACTCCTCTAAGCCCAATATTGCCCCTCGACCGCAACATGGTGAATTTGACCTGGGAAAGATCACCGCAACTGGCCTCAACTTACGAAACTGGACGGAGGATCTGTCTAGGTATTTAGATTCCGAAAGACCGGCAAACTAAATCCGTAAGAGTCTAGCAAAGCGATCAGGTATTGGTTCGTTTTTGTGAGAATGGAATGGTAGCTCGAGTGAAAGGGCTAGTAATACTGACTCTACTTGATGATCCGGGACAGTGAAATGAAGCATTGGCTTGAGATTAGGTCGTTCCAAGTAGACAGTAAGATCACCAGAGGCTTCAGATACCCAGAAATTCTTTAGTTGGTGGTATCCCCAGAATTGGTCGCCCCACATAACACCTCTCGGAGTTATCTCAACTTTTCTGGAGCCTGGCTTAAGATGGGCGAGCCGGAAAATTGCTATTCCAGCCGCTACCACAACCAGAGCAAATAAGTAGTTTTTAGTACTAATTGAGGCAAATAGACCAACGAGTAGGAGTATACCAATACCAATGTACCAGAGCTCGTTCTTGGTGTGATGGGGAAACTCTGGCGTCTCAAAGCTTATCCGGGATTCTTTCTTCGCAAGCTTCTCTGGCTGGTGTTTAACAGCCTTCTTCTTAGTTTTTACCATTACAAGTCCATACTAGCAGATTGCGAGGTGGCTGAGATAAGTCGAAACTCTTAGCTCCAGTCTCTCTCGATAGACATTACCGAGCAATGTTTTGTCTTTCAGAGAAACATTGCTCATTATCTGCATATGAAACCAGATTGTTGTTTTTATACACTGCAATACCACAATAAAAATAGTTATCGTCAAGTAATAATTTTTTTAGAAATAATTTTTGATGCCCGGCCAATCCAGTTAAATCATCTATGTCTCTTATCTTGTGCCATTTAAGCTCGCCTTCATCGCTCCGATCTAAGAGGTCGCCGTCATAGTCTGTGGCTATAAAGACGTAGAGTGTTCCTGCCCATTTAGTTTCATCCACCCAAGTAAATGTGCCACGGAGGAGGGGGTCGTTAATATTTAATCCAGACTCTTCCTTAAATTCACGTCTGGCTGAGGCGATCAGCTCCTCGCCAGGCTCAACTTTGCCTCCAAGTCCAAGCCACTCTCTCGCCACCATTTTCTTCTTAGAAGATCTCTTAATTAAAAGCACCTTATCGTTATCTTTTAGATAGACGAGAGTAAGAGGACTGACCTTTTTAGAACTAATGTCAGTGATTGTGTTTTGCATACCTCTCTAGGGGAAGATGTGAATGCCAAATTCTTTAAGCGATTCTGATAGGTCGAAAAGTGGCAACCCCATAACATTGAAAAAGTCACCGTCTATTTTCCTCACGAAAACTGCGCCAAATCCATGCGAATACACAACGAGGTGTTTATTTGCCATTTAACAGTTTCAAAGAGTAGATTCCATTTTTCGTAATATTCTGCGGAGGGACTGGGACAACATTCGCACTCTGATAGCAGGTCCGGCTCTGTGTTTCGCGTACGAAACTGCTTTTGCGAAACAGACCGGACTGGCCGACCGTGGAAGGACAGCATGATGCAAGATCGGTCTTACGAGCAGTTCAAGCGGGATTACTACACCATGACCGGCACCATGGCTCGCCTGGCGATGGCCGACAAAGCCAAGAAGGGCATTTATCCGTTGAGGTTGCCAATCGGCTACAAGCGTATCTTCGTCAACGGTGAAGAACGAATCGAGATCGATCCGGAGTCTGGCCCGCTGGTCCGACTCGCCTTTGAGTTGGCTGCCCGGAAGCGATCATCGTTGACGAAAGTTCTCCAGTTGGTTCGAGCAAGGGGCTTGAAAGGACACTCCGACAAGCCGATCAGCCGCAGCGCCCTGCATCGGCTCCTGACAAACGAGTTCTACACGGGGAAAGTGGCCTGGAAAGGGAGGAGCTACGCAGGCGTACATCAAGCGCTTGTATGCTCGCGACTCTTTGCCGAGGTGCAGGAGTCACTGACTGATAGACGGAAGAGCCCTGTCCTCAGAACGTACCTTGAAGAGTGACCACAAAGAATCTTCACAAAATCACTCCGTCACCGAAAAGGGAGTACCGGGAGCTTGGGCCGGAGTCTCCCTCAGTTTTGAAGGTCGAACCGGGATCGAAGAGCTGGGCGTGCCAAAGCTCCAAAGGTGCTAAAATGAACCTGATGTGAGTAGCGATCCCTCAAACGCAAGCCCGCCTTCGGTGCCGCCACAGCCCTGGTACCGACTAACACTCCTGGAGACTGCGACGCTGTTCGTCGGGTATCTCTACGTCACGGGATACTATGTGGACGCAGTGTTCCTTGGCAACCTCGGAGTTCAGATACGTGAGCTCGTTCGACTTGACTACATCCGTATCGGCTTTGTCTTCACGCTTCTTAGTCTAACGGTGACAGCTCTTCCTATTGGAGCCTTCATTTTGACGGCCAACGTCCGAAGGAGTTCAAAGTTGCCCCACTTCTATGTTGGCCTTGTCGGCAATTCCCTTAATACCATTGTTGCTCTTGGTTATCTGGTATTCCTGGCGGTTTTTGTGACGCGGTATGAAACAAACTTGGTTTTGCCTAACTCAATCCTAGGAGAATCTCGATTTCAGAACCTAATGGCGTTTGTCATCGTCCTTTCCATCTTTGGCATGGCAGTCGTTCCAGTTCTAGAGCGTCTGATCTTCAGGATTGGTCGTAAATCGTTGGTGAAGTGGCTGTTCATCCTCGTAGTTGAGCCACTCCGCTTTGGAACTCTTCTCATCTCCTGTCTCATAATCTTTGCCTCACTTTCTCAGCTGCCCTGGGTAGGAGCGCTTCTCCACACTGGCTTCATTTACATTATGGTAGCTACAACGACTGGAGTCCTGGTCGCGGCCGCATGGGCCCGCTGGATCCGTCGTGCGCCAAGGTCTTGGGTCGTTTACCCGCTGATTGGGTTTGGCCTAATGGCGCTTTATTTCTTTGCGATAACGACTTACGTGCTGGGAACGTATACCTTCATTCCAATCAACCGAGGCGGGAGGCTGCCCTTGACAACAGCCTACTTGAAGACAGAGAAGCCGATCCCTGGCCTGCCAATCGCTTGGTATCCTGATGTAGGATGGGTGACAGGTCCGCTCTATATCATTGAAGAAAATGACGATTCCATCTATGTTGGATCCAGAGGCATGGAAAACTGGACAACTAGGTTTATTTCTTTACAGGCAATCAGGAAGGATAAGATTGACTACCGCTTCCTTGATCGGATCGAAGATGGTTTCCCGCGTATTGCGAGAGGTAAGTGAAGCAAACGATGAGTTGGCAACTCCCAGAGGACCTGTTCGTTGGTAAACGAGTGTTTCAATACGATTACATCTACATAGATGCCTTCTTCCTGGCAGTTTGGATCGTTTTTCTGTTGTGGCGAAGGGAGTTCAAGGCTCTGATCTTCTCGGCGGTGATTGCGCCGATCATCTACGCCATTGACGCCATCTTGTGGTGGAACAGATCTGCGGGCCCTCATTATCCGCTTGGGACGCATATCAGGGAGTATTGGATTGCTGGTAGCCAAGTAAACCGCCCAGAGGGAGTGCTATGGCTACAGAAATTTGGCTCTGACTTTATGATGACCATCTCCTACTCATTCTTCGCCTTTGCCTGGATGTGGATCATGTTTCATGCAATAAGGAACGGGCGCTTGCTGACAAGGCCGGTGGTCATGCTCACGTTAGCTTGGCTAGCCTGTTGGTTGCTTGTTCCGCTCCTCTCAAAAGTATTGCCGATTGACGATCGCCCGGTGATCGCGGTTCGCTACATGTACTCACAGTTTCCACTGTGGATAGCCAACTTCCTGATGGGCTACGCCCTGTTGGCCGTAGTCTACAGGAGACGGCTGTCAGTGGTTGGGCAGCTTTTCCTTGTTGGTCTCATAGGATCCATTGTGATGGAGGTGCCTCTGTATCTGTTCGGTATCCGGCCCACATCCTTGGTCTTCTTGATCTTCGAAGGCGTTTTTCTTCTAAATCAAGGTGTTCCCTGGCTATTTCTTCTCATCGACAGAGTTTGGCCCTGGCTGGTTAGCAAGTCTGGTCGAGGAGGCCGGCTGCAAGTTGTGAGCATGTAGCCGCGTACGGCCGGAGTTCCGATCAGGGGATGCCTGGATCCATTCCCAACATCCTCTGCCCTTACAGAGAGCTTCGTCCCATTCAGCGGAGAGGC
The DNA here is from genome assembly GCA_024654065.1 of Candidatus Berkelbacteria bacterium. Classification (GTDB taxonomy): domain Bacteria; phylum Patescibacteriota; class UBA1384; order 2-12-FULL-50-11; family 2-12-FULL-50-11; genus JANLIQ01. The sequence continues at coordinate 12,831 of JANLIQ010000045.1, forward strand.
TGGGATTCGAACCCAGGGATCCCTTACGAGATCAACACATTAGCAGTGTGCTCCATTCGGCCACTCTGGCACCTCTCCATGCTGGTTCGGGCCCGAAGGCCCTTGCCAGCGAAAAAATTATACCAGCTAAACCCTTGACTTTCCAGGTTGTATATGGTATAGTACCGGCATCAATCGGGCGCCCTGAAAAGGTTCGCCCGAAAGGGCACCCGAACATGAAGGAGTTCACAGGGAAATGAAGACAGTATCGCTAATCATTCTCGTCGTCGTGTCGGCGCTTGCGCCGGCCCAAGGTCTTAAGGAGATTGCAGACCAGCTGCTGGGCAGCGCGGTCAACAAGTTTGCTGGCCAGCAGGTTGATAGCCTCCTGGATCGAGACCTCAACAGGCTCAACGGCAAGCTCAACGAAGGAAAGAGCCTAGTCTTCCCAGACGGATCGGTCGTGACCTTTGAGGTCGACCGGAACGACACCGATATGTCTGACGAGGAACTCATTGCGATAGGCAAGTCCAGCGTCAAATATTGGGGGAAGGGTCTCAAGATCGGCCTCAACGCCAACGAGCGGCGGCAGCAAAGAGACCGCAACATGGACGATCGGGACAACGAGGAGGTGCGTAACCCGATCCCCAAGAGACAGCTAGAGCGTTCTTACTTTGACCTCCACCTCGTGGCCCGGAGTGCACGAGTTTACTACGGCCTGAGTGCCGACGTTGGCTCTCTCTTCGAGCGACTGCTTGGCCGATCATTCGGCTTTTCAAGCTACCGAGAGACCGAGTTCATCGAACTTTCAATGGACGTGAAAGAGGCGGACACGGGACTTACCGACGCTGAAAGCGGAGCACTAATCGTTGTTGGAGCGAGCCCGGGTAGTCGTCGCCTGAACGTCGACGCCGGACAGATCTCCTTCGACAGCGAGTCCAGCACTAACGGTAATGGAGCCGCAAGGAATGCCTTTGCCCGTTTGACCAAGGTCATCCGCGGCGAAGACAAATCCAAGAAGAAATAACCTAGACAGCAGATGCTGTCGGCCCGGGTGGGGCGTTCTCATCCGGGTTATTTTTTTACCTTAAGTGCGGAGAGGGTGGGATTTGAACCGCCGATACCTTGCGGTATACCGGTTTTCGAAACCGGCGCAATCAACCGGGCTATGCGACCTCTCCAATAACGCTCTATATTTTACCTAATTCTAAAGAAAAAGTCAGGTGTTAGGCTACAATGTACCTATGCCTAAGAACATTCAGTCTGTTATTAAAGGGTATTCCCGTCAAAAGGAAGAAGAACAGACACG
>JANLIQ010000062.1 GCA_024654065.1 Candidatus Berkelbacteria bacterium
CGGGGATCTTCGATCGGAAACATTCCAGCAAATGTGCCAATTGTTCGATCGGGATAGTAACCGCCTTTAGGGTCGGGGATTTGAGCCGTACCTGTTTTACCACCAACCCGAACACCGGCCACTTTGGCCCGTTTGCCATGGCCGTTCAGCACCACACCCTCTAACATTAATTGAACCTGTTTGGCCGTCTCGGGTTTGATCACTTGACCGCGAGTCGGGTAATCAATCGGGGTGGCATTTTCGCCAACAAGTGTCTTTTCAGCCAAGTGCGGCGTCACCAAAGTTCCACCGTTACCAACGACCGAGTAAGCCGTCGCTAATTGGAGCAGACTAACCGACACTCCCTGGCCAAAAGCAGCAGTGGAGCGCAAAAGATCGTTCCACTCTTTTTCCTCCTGCAAGCTACCAGCCGTTTCTCCGACTAGGTCCACCCCTGACTTGGTCCCAAATCCAAATTTTGTGTAATATTCTCGTTCGACTTTTGCACCAACTAAACTTGAAATCCAGGTCATCGCCACGTTATCTGAATTCTCTAGGACCTGAGCCATGTTTTCCTTACCGTATACCTTACCTTCGGCGTTCGTGATAACTTTTCCTAGAACAGTCACACTAGGACCAAAAACGTTGGTTGTCTCTGGTGTCACTTTGCCTGAGTCCAGAGCCACTGCCATCATTATTGGCTTCATTGCGCTACCAGGTTCGTAGGCGAAACTCGCAGCTGGTGCGAGAAATCTAGATTGCTGGTCACTTGGAACCTGGGAAAAATTATTAGGGTCAAACGTTGGTTGTCCAGCCATCGCCAAGATAGCACCAGTCTTGGGATCCATCACAATAATCGAGCCACTGTCAGCCTTATATTTATCTATAGATTCCTTCAATTTAGATTCGACCGTATACTGCAGGTTGTAGTCTATTGTTAGAACTAAGTCTTGCCCAGGAGTCGAGTCCTTGCCACCTAACACGTCTATTAATTGTCCGAACGAATCTTTTTTCTGCTGCTCTGAGCCAGCTTTGCCTCGTAAAATATCATCACGAGCACCTTCGACGCCGTATTTACCCTCGCCGTCAGCGCCAACAAATCCTAGTACTTGAGAAGCGATAGCGTCACCCTCAGAATATGATCGGACAAGTTGGGGCACTAGACTGACCCCGCGATAGTTCTGCTGGCTTATCTTATCTGCCTCTTCTATTGTCAACCCCTTAGTTAGGATGACAAAAACTTTATCGCTGTCAGCTTTAGCTAGAATGTCGCTTGATGACATTTTAGGGTAATCAACAGAAAGAAGGTCAGCAAATTTCTGCTTGTCTTTAATTAACTGTGGGGAAAGTACTAGATTGTAACGCCATTCGCTGACCGCTAGATTGACTAAACTTTTGTCACGGTCTTTAGCAAAAATACGACCTCTTTGGGCCGGTATGTCAGTCTGGCTAACAGATTGAGCCAAAGAAGTCGCTGCGTATTGCTTATGTTCAATAACCTGCTTTTGGAACAGGGCGAAGCTGACTACTCCACCCGCAAAGAAAATGACTAAAAAAAGAACGCCGGTTCTTTCAAACTTAGTTTTTGGAGTCATGGATTGCTACTGTAGAACTGGAAGAATAATCGTTTCGGGAGTACCGACCGGCACTAACCCCTGAGCTTGAGCAAATTGGTTTAGATTCTGGAGAGACTGGAGGCGACTAGACTGAACTTCTAGAGTGGTCATCTCCTTACTCTGATCACCTTGAATTTTGTCTTGATTACGGATATCGACGGATGTTTGGGCTCCCTGTGTTGCTTGAACTAGAAATAGTAACGAAAAAACTCCTAGTAGTAGAAGGACTAGGTATCTAGCTGTGGTCGGCCCAACGCTAAAAATACTACCTGTTTTGTAAACCTGTCTGCGATAAACTCTGTTTTGTCGTAGGTGCATGTCCCTCCTTGATTGAATTGATTAACACAGATGAATCTTTTAACTCATCTCTACTAACCAATTTTCTTTCCGGCTCGCAACTTAGCACTACGGGCTCTCGGGTTGTTAATGATCTCGTGCTCGGTAGCAATAACAGGTTTCTTAGTTAATGGCTCTAAGGAATTGCGAACAAACTCCTTCACAATCCGATCTTCCAGTGAATGGAAGCTAATCACCGCCAATACGCCGCCTGGCTTCAAGCATTCGGTAACAGCTGTTAATCCTTGTTTTAGTCGAGTTAGCTCGTCGTTAACGGCTATCCGCAGGGCTTGAAAGATTTTTGACAGAACTTTTGGCTCGGTTGTACCAACAATAGCTACGAGGTCAAAGGTTGTTCGAACTGGAGCAATCTTTCGCCTTGACGCAATCTTGCGCGCTAGCTGTCCACCGTGACGATCTTCACCGTACTCCCGGAAGATTCTTTCTAACTCCTGCGCATTGGTCTGACTAAGCAATTGCGAGGCAGTCTGACCCTTAGTGGAATCAAAACGCATGTCTAGCGGTTCGTTCCGACCGTAGGTAAATCCTCGACCTGATGCGTCTAGCTGGTCTGAAGACAACCCCAAGTCCAAAACTGCTCCGTCGAAAGATGTTCCTAGCTTTGCGACTTGGTCGTAACGCATTACAACGAACTCAAATCTCCGACCGTATCTTTCCATTAACGGTTTAGCAAAAGCCATAACGCTCTCATCGCGATCAACCGCTACTACTTTCCCCTGCGGTGAGCACTCTTCAAGTAGTGCGTGGCTATGGCCACCTCCGCCAAACGTTCCGTCAAGATAGATTCCTCCAGATTTTGGCTGGATTAATCCTATAATCTCTTCGGTTAAGATACTTTGGTGTACCGATCTTTCTGTCATGATTTGTTTAAGTGCATATCCCTTATTTAATTGGCCAGATGGCAGGGGGCTGAAAATCAGTCATGTCTGCCGGGGATAATGTCCTCCCTAAGTAAAAGGTTAGAGCAACCCGACAGCCCTCCCTGAAACTGATTTCAAGGCCCTGTTGTAATGTTGAAATTACATTTCAAACCACTCGAGGGAACCCATTTACAGTATCCCCCACCACCGGTCTCACAAAGTTTATTTGGGACAGCGGAAATTTCCCCCCATTGTGCTGTGCGACTCATTAGATTTCCCACTCTTTCAGCTCTTCGGCGATATCACCGGAACGACTCTCGGCGTCTTTAGTAACAGATTCCCATGACTTCTTATCCCAAATCTCAACCCGATTATAAAGTCCCGCCATTACAGCTTCGCCGTCGATACCAGCGTATTCACGCAGATACCCAGGCAAAAGGGCTCGACCTAATTTGTCGATTTCAACCTCCATCGCCCCAGAAAGCATTAGTCGACTAAACGACCGGGCGCTAGCGGATGAAATCGGTAAACTGGCTATTCTTTGTGCCATATTTTCCCAAATATTTTTAGGGTAAAGAGACAAACACCCCTCGAGGCCTTTGGTAACAATCGCCGACGAGCCCAATTCCGATCGAAACTTGACTGGAATCGAAATTCGTCCCTTGGCATCCAGACTGTGTTTGTATTCTCCTAGAAACATCTTTTTTTATTTTGTTTGGTGTTATTAACGGAGCGGCTCGTAAGTTGTCCACATACTTTTCCACTTTTCCCCACTTCATTCCACTTTTTACCACTCTTTTGCCAAACTACGAGTTATTGACGACCTTGTCAAGCCCCTCGAAAACTCGGGGCTGAAATACTGCTTGTTGTCGCTTCGCCGTCAGCAAGTCCCTCCAATATCGAGTTATTGCTTTCCCAAGACGATGGGAATTATTCAGTAAAAGGAGCGGGCGTAAACGCCCGCTGTTCGTAGTAATTTCAGTTCTAACCAGGTGGATCACTCTAGATCGCGATGATCGGCTCGTGGTTTGCCTGTCACCAAATCCAGTGCCTTGCCCCAGGTGTTCCTAGATTCGTCGTCCGGCGCTGACGTGAAGCGTTTAAGGATCGTATCTGCAAATTCATTGTTGCGGGCAATCTCTTCCGGCGAGGCGGGTTCGGACGCCTCGTGTTCCGTTAAGTGGGTGGCATTGTCGGTTTCTGGTAGTTCTCGTTGGTGTTTAAGCAGTTTCTCCGCCTCTTCACTCGAGCTGTACCCTGGTGGAAAGTCAGTTTCTAGTATCGGTCCGCCTTCATTTTCAATTGACATAGTAATCTCAATATACTCCACTAATCACAGTTTTGACCAGCGCTCTATTTTGCTACAGTTTCCGCTCTAACGACCCCCAGTTTCTTCAGTCTTCAAAGGCCTGGCCCTTGAAGATCGTTCTGGGTAATATTATTAGAGTTAGGAAATGAGCTAAGATGAAGTTATGAGTTCGTTGTTATCTGACGGAAAATGTGTGCCCTGCGAAGGCGGGGTTAAGCCGTTAAAGGGAAAAGAACTTGAAGCAATGTTAGCCAAGCTTGATAAGGAAGCCCCCGACTGGGAGTACTGGGAAACAAATGGTGGTGGACACCTAGGAAAAACTTTTAGATTTCCCGATTTCAAAACTGCCTTGGCTTTCGTTGACAAAATAGGAGCCATTGCTGAAGCCGAAAATCATCACCCAGCTATCCAGCTCCGTTGGGGTTGGGTAAGGATAATCACCTGGACTCTCTCCATTAATGGTCTGTCTGAAAACGACTTCTTTCTTGCTGCTAAAATTGATCAGATCGAAGACTCTGGTGAAATGAAACGATCTAAAAACGAGGAGTTGAATTTTTGATCTTTCGAAGACTATCTTACCAATCGTTTAACTGACAATCTATTGACAAATTCATACTGCTATTCATACTGTAAGTATGAAATCTAAATGTCAACGAATCACAATTAGTCTGCCTAACTATCTATATCAACGGCTTAAAAAGCGGGTGCCCGCCAGGCAAGTCAGTCGTTTTGTCGGTGAGGCACTCAGTGAAAAACTGCCAGTTGTTCCAGAAACAGCAGAAGAAGATCCGGTTGAGGCATTTTTAGAAATGGGTAAGCATTTTAAGAAATTACCTCTAAGCCAGATACTGAAAAACATTCGGCGCGGCCGGACATGATTAACTATGTTTTTGATGCCTCCTTCGTCATAACAGGTTTGCTGAACGAGACTAGTTTGGCAAAAAAAGAGCTTAGGGTGGCCATTGGTCGTATCACAAGCAAACAAGCATTGGCGTTTGCCCCAAATTTACTTTGGATTGAGGTCGCTAATGGGTTGCGATATAGTACCACCGACCTCGATCTGGCGACTACCACCTACGCCAAGTTTACTACCCTCCCTATAACTCCTCACGAATTTTCGTTAAGCCAGTCTCTGGCAATTATTGAATTAGCTTATCAGACCAAAACCACAGTCTACGATAGCTCTTACCATTATCTAGCCATAGAATTAGATGGGACTTTTCTTACCTGCGACAAAGCCTACTATCGCAAGGCTGAATCGCTTGGTCATATTGAATTAATTGCTTCCTGATCGAACTTCTCCGCACGCACGCAACCGATGGTTTATCTGAGAACGACTTTATTCTGGCCGCCAAAATCGACACCGTTAGAAGCTAATTTTTGCCTAGCTCTAATAATTCACGCCGATCATTCTCTGCGCCTTCAATCCCTTCCTTAAGAAGAGTCATCCAGTCCTCCCATTTAGGATCAGTGACCTCCATGTTCATGAGAGCTCTGGCGGATCGTTCAATATTCAATTTGCTGATGCGCAGCCCAGCCTCAATTGCATTCTTTAAGCCTTCCTTATCTCGGGGTGCTTCAGTATTGAATGCAGCTGCAGCTTCCGCCTCCTCTGGAGATCTGAATGCACTACCTTGCTCAACTCCCATTTACACCTCCCCTAGTTTAATTCTTATTTGTTTCATCGTGTCGCGATCACGAGCCGTTACTGTACCCTTAGTTTTACCATCCAATGACTCGAAGTCAACCGTGTAGCAGATAGGCGTGCCAATTTCGTCTTGGCGACGGTATCTGCGGCCAATTGAGCCAGATTCGTCGTAAAAAACATTTTTTCCTTCCGCTCGTAACTTTTTAACAAGTGTATTAGCCATTTTTTGTAGTGGCTCTTTTTTTATTAGTGGCAGTACCGCCGCATCATATGCTGCAAGACCCGATTTAACTGCTAATACTGTTTCTTCTTCGCCCTCACCCTTACGTCCTTTTTCAAAGTTTTTCCAGGCATCAACTAATAGGGCAAGCAGACTTCTGTCGACTCCACCCGCTGGCTCAATTACCCAAGGAATATATTTTTCTTTTGTTTCCTCGTCAAAAACAGCCATTTCTTTACCAGAAAACTTTTGGTGTTGAGTTAGATCGTAATTACCACGATTAGCTATTCCCTCAAGCTCTCCCCATCCCCAAGGAAATTGGTATTCAATATCTGTGGTGGCTTTTGAGTAGTGCGCTAAAGCCTTCTTGGGATGTTTCACTAAACGTAAATTCTTTTTTTCGATACCGAGATCTACATACCATTGCAAACGTTGCTCGACCCAGTAGTCAAACCATTTGTCTGCATCTTCTTCTCTGACAATAAATTCCATCTCCATTTGTTCAAACTCTCGGGTACGGAAAGTTAAATTGCCAGGAGTAATCTCATTCCGGAAACTCTTACCAATTTGGGCTACTCCAAACGGAATTTTTTGTCTTGATGTGTCGAGAATATTTTTAAAGTTAATAAATATACCCTGGCAGGTCTCTCCCCTTAGAAATGCTACGGCTTGATCTTCTTCAACTGGACCAATGAAGGTCTTAAACATAAGATTGAAGTTTTTTGGTTCACTGACGGGATTACCGTCTGGACTTTTCGACGGATCTTCAAGCTGATCTTGACGATAGCGTTTATGGGTAACGGTGTCTTCGACTAACGGATCTGTGAAATTCTCAGTGTGACCAGAGGCTTCCCAAACTTTTGGATTTAGAATAATTGGCGAGTCAATACCAACGATATCATCTCTCTGGCGGACCATCGTGTTCCACCATGCAGCCTTGAGACGGTTTTTCATCTCGACTCCGACCGGACCGTAATCATACGAGTTAGACAAACCGCCGTATATTTCGGAAGACGGCCAAATCACCCCTCGGCGTTTTGCCCAAGCAACAAAGGAATCCATTTGGTTTTGTTCAACCATATCGATATGATAGCGAAACTAAAGAGAAAAACGAAGCTTAACGGTAGAAGGTGAAGGCTGAGTCAAGCATCCCCCCAAGTGGCCCAAGGTAGTTCTGGAATCCTGCCACACCCAGATAAAGTATAACCGCCAGAAGCAAGATGATAACGGTAAATATCTTTGTTGCTAGTTTGCCGTGACTAAACAGGCTCATTAAGAATCCTATAGCCAAACTCACTACCGCAGTTGGCCAACCTATCGACCGAATTGCTTCTGTAATACTTTCTGGGAGCATCGTTTTATAAAATGGAAATGCACCCATAATCATAAATATGATAACGCCAAATACCGCCAAGACCTCACCGATCGTTCCTATACTGGAACCAGAACTAACATCCTGGGCGTCTTCAGTGCTAGGAGCCACGGAAGTTTCCGCTTCTTTCTGGCGCTGAGCCACTTTACTATAGATATCGTTAATGCCAACGGTTTTTGATTCTGGTTTATTTGATGCCGGAGCGGGAGCTTGAGGTGAAAGTGGAGCAGGTACTGGCTCGGCTGGCTTCTCCGCTGTTTGTTCGATAGGTTGCTGAGCGGGTTGCTCTTTCGGAGGCATCTCAACTGAAGAGTCTGTTCTTTGTGACTCTGTAACTGGTTTAACATTTCCTGTGAGGCGGTCTATCTTTGCCTCGAGGGCTTGGATCTCGCCGCTTAAACTCTCTACTTCTTCAGCTAGTCCAGGTCCGTTGGCCTGGGTTGAAGATACTTCAGATTCCGTTACCAAGACTGGCGTTTCTGGAGCAGCGACAGTTGGAGATCCGGGATCAGCCGCCGAAGGAAGCGCGGTTGGAGCAGAAACGTTAATTGGCAAATTTCCGTCTTTAACGGTAGTGGTTTCTAACACATTGGGTTCTGGAACTACCGCAGGAGCTCCAACGGGTTTTGTATCCTCAACTGTTGGCTGATCAGTCATCTAACTTCCCTCCTTTATATACTCGGGGCAACGCCGTACCCATTCGAGTGATAATTTCATGATGACGAAGGTTAGACCACAATGCAAGTTCACTAGCGGTTATCTTAGTCGCCAGCCCTGAATCGTCTTTTTGACTACCGAGTAGCACGACCTCATCACCACGCCGGACGGGAAGATCGGTTACGTCAACTGTTATTAGGTTCATGCAAATCTTACCTAATACTTTAACCCGTTTACCCTTCACCAATACTTCCGCCCGACCAGTTAGAGCTTGAGTATAACCTTCGGCGTAACCAATAGCTACTACGGCGATCGTTGTCGGTCGATCTGCAACGAACAGATGGCCGTAGCTAACCCCCTCACCTACCGCAATCTCCTTCACCTGCATAATCACAGACTTACAGGTTAGTGTTGGTTTAGTCCCAGGTAGGATCTCGTCAACTCCGTAAAGAGCAAGTCCAACCCTAACCGCATCAAAGCGTCCTTCGGGAAAGTTTTCCAGTGACCCCGAGCTAACAAAGTGGATTGGCAATAACGGGGTTCGGCCTTGGGTTTTAACTAACAGCTGCTGTAATTGACTTAATTGTTCCAAGTTAAACTCCCTGTTGGTTGCGTCTGTTAAGTGCGAGAAGACTGCCTCAACCGAGACATGTGGAAATCTATGTTGCCCGGTTAGAACGTCTGCTGCTTCGTCAATACCTACCCCCAATCTGTTTAATCCAGTTTCTACTTTCATTTGGACGCGCGCTAACTTTCCAATTCTTGAGGCCGTTCGTTCGTAAAGGGCGATTAGTTCCCGGTCGTATAAACTCAGAATAAAGTCCTCATCGATCGCTTCGGCAATCTCCTTCTGATCTAGATATCCCATTATTAAAACTGGTTTAGCAGACTGACGCCTAACACGCCTGGCTTCATCAAGAGAGATGACCGCATAGGAATCTACCCCAAGTAAATCAAGTTCTTTTGCAATACGATCGATTCCATGGCCATAAGCATCGGCTTTGACAACTGCCATCAGATCAACCCCTGCACCGATTTTATTGCGGACTAATTGGTAATTTTCTCCTAAAACATCCAGGTCAACTTCCAGCCAAGCACGCATTAAACAATATTTCCTCGAAGAAGACCGAAAGCACTATAAGTATGCCAGGGTTTGTTTAGCCACTCAGTTACGAGCCGTAAATATATCTCCTCAATCTGGAAGCTTACGGCCTCCGGTACGCTAACTCGTTTTATAGTGAAGTAGTCTTTGTCTGCTAGAAGATGGAGCATTTTGATTGAGTTATATTCTAGGTTAAGTGAATTTACCGTCTCGCCGCAAGATAAACAACTTAACTTATGTTCATCAATTCGCCAATACCCCCCTCCCTCAATTTTTTTACTACAGATTCCGCAGTCAAATTTTGAGATTGATACTCCCAGACGATTAGTCAGTCTGGCAAGAAAAAATAACCAATTAGTATTCCACCTCTCGCCGAGATTAAGCCTTGTCAGTGTATCCACAGTTAATTGGAAGATTGGCCTTTCGCTGACGTCTTCAACTGTGACTCGTTCAATGATTTTAGTGATAGCGTAGGCCTGATTAAGAAGCGGTAAGGAATTACGGATATTTTCGAATGGCTCGGCTAGTACCGCTCCCGCAACCTTTGGCAACTCTTCCTCCTCAGTTAGGATTAGCTGTGAGAGCATCATTGTGTCTAGATGCCCAGCCAGTTTTGATAATGGACGCCGAACTCCTCTAACAACAACTCGCTTCTTTCCTAGAATAGGACTAAAGATGGTTAAAATCCGGTCAGTTTCACTAAGATTTTGTTTTTTTAAAATTAAGGCAGGTGTTTTAAGCATCAGTTACAAGTTAACCACTAACTTGAACAATCCTCCAGTTCTTTTAAGATGAAGTTATGCAGCGCAAGGCCTTCACCCTCATTGAACTACTGATAGTAATATTAATCATTGGTATTCTTGTTTCGATCGGTGTTGTTGGTTGGGTTTCTGTTTCTCAACGTGGTCGAGATACAACTCGTAAAAGTGATCTAGTACGGATTAAACAGGCTTTGCAACAGATGTATAGCGATAAGCGAACCTACCCTCGTTTTGACAGCGGAAAGAGTATTATTTTTGGTGCCAGCTGGCAACTTAGTCCAAACGGTGTAGGGGCTTGCGAGCATACTCCCAACGTTTCTAATCTTGGCTTGCCATCTCAATATCTCTCTGAAATCCCTAAAGATCCCAAGGATACCTTTGACTATTCAGGAGTAGCTGCTGATTGTAACGCACTCCTCGTAAGCCAAGCCGACAGATATATCTACTTAACTCCATCAGTTGACAACAACGCGCCGTCAGAAAACCCAACCGCCTTTGTCTTAATGGGCACCTTAGAGAGAGCTGGCAATGAAGCGGTATTAGATGAAAATAACCCTTTGAAAACAAGTCTAAATAATATGCGTTGGTATTATAGACCCGGAAATTACGATACCTGTCCAATAGGATGCACCGGTGTTAATGCCAACTATCTAGTAGATAGCAAAAATCAATAGTATTATTACGCAGCGCTAGCGCGGATATACAGTAGAGCGCTAATCAACAGAAGACCATCACCACCCCAAAGGAAATATTTTGTTAGATCGATTCCGGCTTGACCAACTGATGCAGCTTCAAGGCTCGATCCACCAACAAATTTAATTGTAATAAAAGCCAATCCGACTACCATCGAAGCACCAGCAAGCACTACTTGAGTTCTCTTTGACATAATTAAATCATACTCTAAACGATTTGGGTTGGGGAGGAGCCCTTAGGCTCCTCGGGACTTGAGTGGAACGACCTGGCTAGGCCGAACCCTGAATACCTCTAGATTCTCACCAACTGGCCGAACCAGCACAAATCTAGGGTTTGAATCGTTGACAAAGACCTTGATGCCGCCACGAACCACAGCGTCTTTGCCAACGATGAGTGATTGTATGCCGTCAAGCGTTTGCAGTATCGCCCGATATCGATCTGGTACCCCTGTCTTCTTAACCGAACACCGTAGAACATAGTGCGGTTTAACCAATAATTGTTGAATCACTTCGACTCCTCGTTAGGACAACTCCCAACCCAAATTGTTCAGATGCTTTCTGCGGTAAGTGTAACAAAAAATCCGCCTATTGGCGGAAATCTTGTTTTGTGTACTGGATGTTGGCGCTGGTCTACTTTCCCGACGGCTGTTAGCCGCAAGTATCATCGATGCTAGAGTGCTTAACTTCTCTGTTCGGAATGGGAAGAGGTGTACCCACTCTGCTTGAAGCACCAACATTCAACACACAAAAACTTACTCAAAACATTTCACAAATGTGCTCGGAGAGAGTGGCGAGCACGGGCTCGCCGGTTGCGGTCACTGAAGTGACTCGAGAGTGTGTCACTTCAACGGAGAAGAGAAGAGTTTGTCATCGACTGGGTCTGCCCCGAATTTCGTGATTCGAACCTCCTCAACCAGAGTCACTTCATCTTCCAGTAGGAATCGTAGCGGGTCGAGAACCGCTTTGGCCATGTCATTAGCAACACCCTTACCATGTGCCTTGAATGTTGCTTGCAGCTTGATTCCCCCGCGAAGTTTCGCGGTAAAACGATAGTTTTTTTTCACAAGAATCATTCCTCCTCTAGTACATTTGAAACCAGCAAGCACGGGCTCGCCGACTGTGAGAGTGAAGTCTAGGCTACTAGTGACTTAGACTCTTCCAGGTCGTGCCCTTGTCCGCTGAATAGGTGGCGACGTGTTCAGCAATGACACCTGGAATTCTGTCAGGATCACGACGAAGATATCTTCTCGCCGCTCTTTCAATATTCTTGCGAGAAGGGTTCGACGATCGGGGTCGGTAGACGAACACATGAACACCTTTCCCGTACTTTGACGAATTGAGTTTGATGATTATGATCATGTTAACCTCTCTAAACACATTTGCTCAAAAGCTACTCTCTCTTTAGAAAGAATATTCGAGCGTTTTTCCAAACTAAGGTTGAAGGATCCAGTCCTCCAGCTCTCACCTATCTACCAATTAAGTAGACAAATGAGAGTTAGTAATTCTCGACCGATTAGTACGCCTTGGCTCAACACATTGCTGTGCTTACACCTAGCGCCTATCAACCCGGTAGTCTTCCGGGGGTCTATAACGAAGATTAATCTTGAGGCCTGCTTCCCGCTTATATGCTTTCAGCGG
>JANLIQ010000021.1 GCA_024654065.1 Candidatus Berkelbacteria bacterium
GTTTAGTGGTCAGTTGCTCCCGCGTCATTCCTTGAAATTGGTTAGAACCAATCACGACATTTGGATAGACCCGATCAAGATAGCTCAAGCTGAAAAACAAGTAGCCGAGCGCCAAAACAGCGACGACCGACAAAGTCCAGGCGCCGTACTTGATCGCCGGCTTAGTTGATTTGTACAGCCCAACTACCCGCTCCAGAGCGGTCTTCTTTGTTTCTCCACCCATTATGAGTTGAAAATACCAGGAATGAGGCAAAAAACAAAGCTGTTACGCTTTTATCCAATCGCTTCGATCAATGCCTCCGGTTCGGAGGATACTTCGAACTACCTCAATTCCCTTGTCGCCAGGATGAAAGTGAACCTGAACTAAAAAGTATCTTCCGCCAACAGTTCTCGAGTAGAATCTTATCGCGTCGTCAGTTCGGTCGTGTCTGAATCCAAGTTTGAGTAACTTCCTCTCAATCTTACTGCAACTAAGCGGAGTAAGACGCTCGGACATTGTTGGAAAATTAGCAACGAGCTAACGAAACGCTCTCGACAGCACCCTGAAATACCGGTCTGACGCCAGTCTTGCTAGCCGATCTGCTGTTAGGCAACATCCAAGAAGCACTACTCGAGGGTTTTTGAATTTGGTTGATGTAGCTTCGGAACATCTCCCAATACTCTTTCGGTGCCGGTCGATTCAAGAGCGATCGATCTAGTCCGTTCTCAACCACATGACTGACATAGGAGGTAACATTTCTGACCATTCTTTCTCTTAGCTCGGGGAAGTCTTTGGAGTCATCAACAATATCGAGTTCAAGACACACCCCAATATATCTATCCCCCTTGGGGTAGAAGAATATTTGAGCAAAACCGTGGTGTTTGATGTTATTCATTTCTTCTTAGATTTTAGCATTTTAGTAAAGCTTTCCATAGAAGACTGGGGGATAAAAACTCCCACCTATATTTCAAGGTGGGTAGTCAGCTAATCTAGCAAGCGGTGCGCCTTGGTTTTCTTTAGGTGGGCCAGTGTCGTTACAATCTTCTTGCCGTCGTCCGGAAGAAGACCGCCGACCAAACCAGTTCGAGCCGAGAAAATTAAGCTACCACCTCGGTCACGACCAAGCACCACGCAGTCTTTGAGACTAATGATGACATCCGCCTCCTCCCGGGAGATGGCGATGTCAGCACCGTTTTGGACTAACAAGGAGGCTACATCGCAAGTCCCCTGATGCTCGGAGACGTTGTAGATCTTTAGCCCCTGGAGGTTGTCGTCCTTCCAGGGATCCTCGATGTTAAAATCGCTATTCATTCTTCCTCCCATGATTCTTTGGTGAATTTTAGCATTTATGCCCTCTTAAGAAAAGGGAGGACCCACAAGATCCTCCCTGAAATTTTCTCGTCTTTCGCCCAGCCCTTTAAACGGTACGCTGGTTCGGCCTCGCGGCCGGAGCCGCCTATGTGTTTAGCGGGAATCCCGAGTTGGCCGCTTGGCCGGACAGTTCTCAATAAGTGGGCGGTGTGCGGTGATGGTAAGAGGGTTGAAGCTGGGCTTCAAAGTCCCCTGGCAGGAGTCCGCGATGCTCCGCCCAGCCGGCTAGGTTGTTGGGATAATTTCCTCTCAACAACCACCAGAAGAGTTCCTCATACGAGGAGAGCTCAACTTCCAGAGCCAACCGGGTATATTGGCAGGCAGTTCGAAGCTGCTCATACCACCACTCTCGGATCTCGCTGGTGCGATCAAAGCAGAGATGGATTGTCTCCAGCTTGACTCGACCAGTAACGATCAGCTCGAAGGATTGACGAGCAATCCTTACTCCTTGCTCTGCGTAGTAACCGCGAGTGCCCTTACAACTAGGGTCGCCGTAGCAGCTATCGTTGCTCTCTATCGCGTTTAAAATGCGACATTGCTCAACTTCCGCCCAGAGGTACGTTAGCACGAATTCTGTTTGAGAGAACTCGAGCCACTCCTGCCAGTCGTCGAGACGGTCGATTTTGCCTTTCGGCGATTCAGGGATGACTATCATTTCCTTCTCCTTAAGTTGCGTCGCTTTTGGATTTCTCCTCAGCGTTTAAAGACATTTTACAACACATTACTTAGAATGTCAATAGTTTCAGTCTAGTTTTTTGTAATTTTATTTATCGCTAGATATTGACATATAACTATAATTAGTCTACTTTTTAGACTAATGGAACGAAACAAGCTGTTGATAGATTTGGGATTGTCGGAAAAACAAGCGAGGACATATGTGGCAATACTAGAATTGGGGTCGGCGCCGATTAAGCCGGTAGCACAACGCTCCGGCGTTAAACGCACATCGATTTACAACTTCATAGACGAACTTGTCGGCTTGGGGTTGGTGACCCAAACTAAGGTTGGCCGAGCGACGCATTATCAAGCTTCCCCGCCGTCGCGACTGGCCGAGTTACAGCGCGAACGCTTGAAATCAATCGAGCAAGCCCTGCCGGAATTTACAGCATTGTACAATACCCTCTCAACTAAACCGCGGATTCATTATTTTGTCGGGATAGAGCAAATGAAAAATATCGTCCATGAAGAAACGCGTTGCAAGAAAGAGGCGCTCTACATCTGGCCGAACGAACAGACTACGGAGACAATAGGTGGCAAGCGGTTTATGGATAAAATAAATCAAGAACGCATCTCTAAGGGTATAAGGATTCGCAGCATCCGGTTCCATGACCCAGGCCTCCGCCTGCTCGAGCGGTCACAACACGGGAGAAAAAACTTGCTAACACTTCATTTTGCCGACGTAGATTACAAGATTAACATGGCGATGGGGTTGTACGACACCGGAAAGGTCGGGTTCTTCGGCATCGAGGGTTTTGGAATTCTCATTGAGAGTAAAGAGTTGCACCAGCTCATGTTGCTTTTGTTTGAACTCCTTTGGAAAAAGTCCAAACCCGCCAAGAAAGGTGAAGGTTAGCGGATAATCAGGGCGATAATCAATATCGCCACGATGTTGACGATCTTAATCATTGGGTTGATAGCTGGGCCAGCGGTGTCTTTGTATGGGTCACCAACCGTGTCACCTGTAATAGCGGCTTTATGAGCTTCGCTTCCCTTGCCACCATGATTACCCTCTTCGATGTATTTCTTAGCATTGTCCCAAGCTGCGCCACCGTTAGTCATTGAGAGCGCCACAAAGATACCAGTTACAATCGAGCCGATCAGTAAGCCACCTAACGCAGCTGGTCCAAGTAAGTAGCCAACAAGAATTGGGACGATAACCGGAATCAAGGCCGGAACAATCATCTCTTTTAGAGCGGCTCCGGTAACAATCGAGACTGCTCGGGCATAGTCAGGCTTGACCTTACCCTCTAAGATTCCTCGACGTTCGCTAAACTGGCGACGAACTTCCGTAACAACAGCTCCAGCAGCACGGCCAACAGCTTCCATTGAAATTGCGCTAAAGATATACGGCAACATTCCTCCGATAAACAAACCAACGATTACGTACGGGTCAGAAAGATCAAAAGCGATTGTTTTACCGTGAGCGATAATCTCTTGAGTGTATGAGCCAAACAGTACTAATGCTGCCAGTCCCGCGGAGGCAATGGCATAGCCTTTCGTAACAGCCTTCGTAGTATTGCCAACGGCATCAAGTGCATCAGTTATCTTGCGGACATTTTCAGGAAGACCAGCCATCTCTGCGATTCCACCGGCGTTATCTGTAATCGGACCAAAGGCATCGATTGCAACGATTACACCTGTTAGCGAGAGCATTGAGAAGGCGGCAACAGCAACCCCAAACAAGCCGGCCAGCTCAAAGGCAACCAGAGAACCGATTGCGATTACTAGCACTGGCAGCATCGTTGAGCGCATTGAGAGCGCTAATCCAGCAATAATATTTGTACCGTGTCCCGTCTCTGATGCTTGAGCGATTTTCTTAACTGGAGAATATCGAGTGGAAGTGTAGTATTCGGTAATCAACATCATCGCGGCAGTGACAACAAGTCCGATTATTGAGCAAGAGAATATTTTGTTGATATCAAAATTCTCTGAAGAGCCTAGTAACCATTTTGTTACAGGGTAGAAACCAGCAGCAGCAAGAACAGCTGCAACTATCAGGCCTTTGTACATCGCCCCCATAATGTTTGGGTTCTCTTTGGCGCTAACTCGAACAAACCAGGTTCCGATGATCGAAGCGATAACGGAAACGGCACCGAGGGCCAAAGGAAAGAGAATAACATTTTGGTTGTCTTTGAAAATAATTGAGCCCAGTAGCATTGCTGAGACAGCGGTAACAACATAGGTCTCAAACAAGTCCGCTGCCATACCCGCACAGTCCCCAACGTTATCTGCAATAACTGCGGGATTGCGTGGGTCATCCTCAGGGATACCAGCTTCGAGCTTACCGACTAGATCCGCCCCAACATCAGCGGCTTTAGTGTAAATTCCACCACCAAGACGAGCAAAAATAGAGATCAGTGAGCCTCCAAAGGCCAAT
>JANLIQ010000025.1 GCA_024654065.1 Candidatus Berkelbacteria bacterium
AGCGATGGCTTCGTTCGCTATCCCCGACGAAGTGAGTAAAAGCTTCATGAGGCCAAGTATACCAAACGGCTCAGACCCCGCTTGAGCCGTTCAAGCGATTAACTCAACCGATTGAGTTAATCAGACTTACCTACTAATTTAGGACACGGCGTGTCCTAAATCAAAACAAGGCGCTGAGGAGGAACCACGAAGCGATGACGGTGGCCGTTATGCCAACGAACGACGCAATCGTGGAAAGGAGGAATCTACCCGCCTCCTGCGGTTTGCCCTCAATCATGAGCCGAGCGGGCTGGTAGAAGAACAGGTAGCCCATGAGTGCGACAGACAAGACGAGGAGCGACAGGAACGTGATAGGGGCAATCACTCCGAACTCTTGCGCACCAAATTTCTCCGTATTGAAGAGGATTGTCACGATGACACCGATGTATCCCGCCGCGACGAGTGCGTTCAGAAATGGTTTAGTGCTCATACCGGCTATAACTCCCGAATCTGTCGGCATGTTACCGATAGCAAGCTTATTTTCTGTTCTGAGACCACACGAGGGCATAGGCAATAATCGCCGCCGCGGTGCCTGAAGAAAGAAGCTGTTGGTTAAGATTAAACGGCACCTTTAAAACCCAGTACCCAAGAGAGCCGACGGCAAAAATAATCGCGAATTCCAGAATAAAATATTTGATGAATTGTGTCATGCGTAAATGATATCAGATATTACGTATTACGAGTGAATTTATAATCCTTTTGTTTTTCATTGGCTGGCCGTCTGGGACGATGTTGGAACCATTTCAAAAATAGTATAGACTCGCTACAGAAATTCCTAGTGGTTGAGCAGACTTGAAAGAGAGGTGTATATGGCAACCTATTATGAGCCCCTGAATCTAGCTATGACGGTACACGCTGTCGGCAGACGACGGTTGCGTTGCACGGTGTGGCGACCGAAGAAGTATCCACCGGCCTTTGTACTTGCCGGTGAGCCACACGAAAGAGAGGACGCAATGACCAACTACCATGAGTGGCAAGATGGTTTTTGTATCCACTGTCACAAAACGGTTGAAGAGGTCCTCGAACCAAAATCAAACAAACTTAAAAAGAGACCTAAAGAACGTTGGTGAGTCAGCCGCAATTATAATAATAAGCGGCTTTTCTTTTTAATTACGGGCTGGCCGTGTGGTACGACGTGGGAACACTACTTAGCGACTGTGCGTAGCTTCTCCCAATCGTCAAAGACGGCTTCAATGTTGTAACCATCGGGGCCTAATACGAAGGCAGCATAGTATCCAGCGTGATACTGTGGTCGGTAGCCAGGAGCACCATTATCGACACCCCCAGCCTCAAGTGCTGCTCTGTAGAAATTCTCGACCCCTTCTTTATTTGGAGCCGTAAAGGCCAGGCAGTAAAAAGATTTTGTCTCGCCGACTTCTCCTTCTTTGATCCAAAAATCTCTATTTCCTTCAATATCTGCCTGACCAAATCCTGCTGACTTCTCTTTCTCTACAAAAAGTTTATACCCAAGCGGACCAAGCGCCGCAAGAAAAAATTTCTTGCTTTTCTCTAGATCATTCACTCGTAACGTTATATGGTTGAGCATATTTCTATTCTACGGACCTTTAACATCAATCTTTATCATTTTAATGATCGCTGGTCTCAGGACATTACTGGCCACCAACCACTTTTTCCGTACCTCCTTCAACTACAATAGCTTCTCCATCACGTAATCCTTTGTACGGCATGTTGTTCGCTTCGAAATGAGCGACTACTTTATCTATCGCGGCGGACTCAGGATGGTCGGATTTATGATGCGGAGCAATTGAATAATCGACGAGGTTGAGACCGTCCCATGAAAACTCCGGTTTATAACCTTCCGGTACCACTGCGACGTCATCTACCATTTCGAGCCCTTTAAGAGATTTGCCCGCCACTACCGCTCCCGCGCTGAACCCCCCGTATACAAGCGCGTCATCGGCAAGCATTTCCTTTATTACTGTGTCGAATCCGCTTTGTTCCATTGCGCGTTTCAAGACAAAAGAGTTCCCTCCCTTTAGCCACACGAGGCCGAATTCTGAAAGTTTCTTTTTAAGTTCCTCCGATTTGCCGAAATAATCTCGAAGGTCTACTTCCTCAGGAATGAGCCCTAATGCAGTTAAGTTCGCCTCCTGTTTTTGTAATCGGATTTTCCGACCATCGTCTGTGCCCCAATCACTCGAGTTTACAATAAGCGCCGTTCGTTTATTCTCACCCACAAGACGAAGAAGTTCATCCGGCCTATCACCAAGCTCAAACGAAGAAAGGTAAAGCCGCGGCTTTACCTGTTCTTTTTCTGAAGGTCGATGGGCTTCAAGGGGGCTGGACATGAGGAAATTATATCAAAAAATTGGGATTTTATGGGCCGACGAGCAAGGGCTACCCTTGCTCTCTAGTGAGAGCTTTAGACTCTTACTACAAGGTTGACTGGGTGCGTAAAATATGTTTTCTAATCATCAGATTGCAACTAGGGGGTCCTGCTCTTTCGAGGACTGAATACCAACACATACGCTGGAGGGGACATGCCCACAATAGACGGAACAATCAGGTGGTTCGACCCCGTCAGAGGATGGGGCTTCGCAAGCATAGGCGAGACTCAGACCAATGCGATGGTCCATCAAAAACAGAAGTGCCGTGTTGTATGGACCGGCCCGGCAGCAGACGACCTCGAGTTCCAAAGAGACCAGCCGTGCGTACCGAAGCTTGGTGACCGGGTGGTACTTGACCCTAGACAAAGGCAGGATGGGAAAGTAAAAGCTATCGCCTGGGCATTCCAGTGGGAATGGGATGCGGCTCTCCTAGCATCACCCTTGGCGAAAACGGTTGAAACACCGCCACTGGAACCGCCGCCCGTCTTCGTTCCGCCTGCGCCCAAAGAGGAGCCGCCACTCACGTTTGGCGAGATGCTTGAGGTGCTCGACTTCCGCTTCCTGCACGCTGTGTTGGACGCAGTGGAAAAGGAAGAGCTAACGCCGGCGCTACTACAGCTCTTCGTCCGCAATCCCCCGAAGAAAAAGCACGGCAAGGCTGTGTGGGACGAGTACC
>JANLIQ010000038.1 GCA_024654065.1 Candidatus Berkelbacteria bacterium
GGGGTCTTTTGACCCCTACAAAGTGTTTAATTAAAGGTCGAATCGCACTTTTAAAAATGTAATATATTCTTAGAATCTATGGAAGAACAAACTCCTAAAGTGGAAGGGACGGCAGTCCCGACTCCTCCGACTGGAATGTCTGAAAATGATTCGGCACAAGTGGCCGACCAACAAGGTGTTGAGGCAAAATCAGCGGAGGTAAAATTTGCAGAACAAGCTCTCGGAAGAGAGTTCTCGTCAGTAGAAGAAGCAAAAAAAGCAATCGTAAACTTAAATAAGTTTGTCGGGGACCAGACAATCTCTAAGCAGCGCAAAGCCTTAGAAAGTCTTGCTAAACAAGCAAACCTGACCCAGGACGAATTGATTGAGGTGATTGAGACCCAAGCTCTTAATCCAACGCAAGTAGAAGTGCAAACTCCTACTGAAGTGGTTAAGAACTTGCCAGACGATACAACCAAACGTGTTGTTCGTATTGAAACTGATGCGTTCATAAAAGACGTACCAGAGGCAGCAGTCATACGAGATACTTTATTTGCGGAAGCCTTACAGACGGGTAAATCGGTAAATGAACTATGGGTGGCAAAATATGCCCCGATAGTAGAGGCTGGAAAAAAACTTGGTGCCAAGAAGTTACAGACAACAACTGAAGGACAACCACTGAAAGTTACGTCTGCGGATATGGAACAGGGCAACACCAAAATAGACTTTTCGAAAATGTCTAGTGAAGAAATGGAAATTTATCTTGGCTATAAACCCCCTAAACGCAAATTGTAATTTCGGTCTGTCCTAAAGGACAATCACAATGGCAGCAGGACAAATATTGACTAGTACATTGACAGTCACAATGGCTACGTACTATTCAAAAATTTTCTTGGAGAAAGCTCGGCTTATTTTACGGCACGATGCTTTTGCCCAAAAACGTGGCGTTCCCGCTAATAACGGTAAAGTGGTAAATTTTACCCGTCACACACAACCAGCAGTTGCTACTACTGGTTTAACGGAACTTTCAAACCCGACAGCAGTCGCTGTTTCTGGTGCGACAGTTGCCGTTACCTTGGTCGAATACGGCTCATATACCAATATCTCGAAGTTTTATGAGAGGACATCTATTGATGTCGGACTCAAAGAACAAATCGAAGCCTTTGGTATCAATATGGGTGAATCGATTGATACGATTATTAGAAATGCTCTAGTTACTGGCGGTGGCACGGCTCAATACACCGATGCTTCAACCTCTAGTACTTCTGTCGCTTCGGCAATCGATGCGTCTGATATTCGTAAAGCAACCAGAACTCTTAAGAAAAATAAAGCTATCCCTTTCCAGGGTACACAGGGCAATCCCGTGTTCGGTTCCTTAGTCGGTCCCGAAGTAGCTTATGACCTCTTGGGAGATACAACCTGGCAAGCTACTCAACAGTATGTAAACCCAGACCCAATGCGCCGAGGTATTCTCGGTACTTTCTTCGGGGTTGAATTCGTTGAAACGAACAACAACTACAAACCTAACTCCTCTGGGAGCGGTGGGTATGTTACCTGGATATTCGGCAAAGAAGCCTATGGTGTGGTTTCTATTGATTCTGAGGATGTTACCTCGCCTGGGGCGGCTCAATTAGTTATCAAGGACTCTGGTCCGAATGATACCTATAATCCCCTCTCGCTATGGTCAACACTGGGTTGGTATGCGCCGTTTAATGCGGCTGTACTTAACTCCGACTGGATAATCGAACTCTA
This sequence comes from Candidatus Berkelbacteria bacterium, assembly GCA_024654065.1. Lineage (GTDB taxonomy): Bacteria > Patescibacteriota > UBA1384 > 2-12-FULL-50-11 > 2-12-FULL-50-11 > JANLIQ01. The sequence goes on from JANLIQ010000038.1 coordinate 1,732, forward strand.
CGCTTCAACGGCTTAAATCCTTAAATACCTTTGCCTCAAAAGTCTTACCTGGAGAGGCAAGGGTTGGTAAGACAGGGATTAATTAATTAAGGAGGATAAATATGATTATACCTTTAAATCAAAACGTCTTAGTAGAAAGAGATAACAAAACTTCTGGCATAGTTGTCAGAAAATCGGGAATAGTAACCCCGACGGGTCAGGTAGAAAATGAAGGATTAGTTTATGGAACAGTTCTATCTGCACCCAAAGACCAAAACCTGTTAATTGATAGTACTCGTGCAATTAACGAACGTGAGGTGAGGATTGGCGATAAGGTTTGGTATTCAAAGTATTCAACGGGTCTTGTCCTAGATGACCGTGAGGGACACGATGGAGAGTTTCTGGACCTTGTTCCGCTTGAAGACTTACGAGCAATAATCGAATGACACTCGCCTCATTCAACGCACGGTTAAGAAAATTAAATCCCTATCTTCGT
>JANLIQ010000067.1 GCA_024654065.1 Candidatus Berkelbacteria bacterium
CGAAGAGGACACTTAGTTATCCGCCAAGTTGGTCGGGATGATTTTCGTTTCACACGTCACGGCGCATCGGACCATCTTGAGAAATTTGAGTCCCAGCTATTAGAACAAATATTTGGTCCCTCAAGTGATAAAGCTACCTCAGAAGAAGTCTCCTTTGCACTAGCCCAAGAGCTATTTAGCAAACGTGTCAGTGAGGCATTTCTTTCCGCCTACCAACAGGTAAATGACCTTGGATTCTTTTATACAAACCCACTTCGTCTTCATCGTAGATACCAAGTAACAGGCATCGCATTATTTACATGCGGATTAATAGGATTCTTTGCAAACATTTTTCTTTTTGAAGCCGATCGTTACTTACTTCTATTTTGGCTTGGAATGATGGCCTCAGCCTTACTGGTAACCTATCTCTCTCGGGACTTACCAAGCAGGACTGTCTACGGAGATAGAGAATTGGGTAGGTGGATGGCCTTCAGAAACTACCTAACTAATAGCGAGCCAGTAAGTTACCAGGCTCAAACCCAAGATAGATTCTTAGCTTACCTACCGTATGCCGTTGTGCTTGACTGTGAAGTAGAGTGGACACGAAGATTTTACGATCTACCATTTGCCCAACCGCACTGGTACGTCACAGATGGAGTCCACACGATAGATGAGTTCGCTAACAAGTTATTTCCATTGTTTGGCTATCTCTCCCACGCTCTGGCGATCTCGACCCAACCAGCAACTAGATAAAACTTACTCAGGTCTGGTAACGTACTGAGCGTCAGAAGGCGGGAACAGGATGAAACTAACTCTGCCAAGAATGTCACTACGTGTTACCGGTCCCCATAAACGGGAGTCACTAGAACCGGGGCGGTTATCTCCAGCTAAGAAATATTCACCGTCTTTCAAAGTTACGGAGGCAATCTCCTGGTACGGTGCGTCACCGTAACGTGGCTGGTAGGACTCGCTAAGAGATGAGCCATTAACAAAAATATGAGTATCTTTGATCTCGATTTTTTCGCCTGGTAACCCAATAACTCTTTTAATTAGTTTTGTTTTGTCTGGGTCAGCAGGAAATTTTGCGGCAACAACATCTCCACGTTTAATCATCTTGTTACCAAAAAAACTAATTTGTTCGACTATTACTATCTCGCCATTTCTAAAATTAGGTAGCATACTATCTCCGCTAACTGGTAGCGGTTTACCAACAAAAACAATAAAGGCAGTTATCGCCACAACTATCATTAAGGCAAACTTAGTTAACTCAAAAAGAGTAGAGGAGAAACGCAAAAATCGAGAGTCGTGCATGACTCCAGTCTACGAATTATCTCACTTGAGCGCTACTACTTCTTGGCTTTAGTACTCTTTTTGACAGCCGGCTTAGTAGCCTTCTGGGTCGGTTTAGTCGCAGCTCTCTTAGCAACTAAAGGTTTAACAGGTTTCTCAGTAGATTTCGGTGCAATCTTGGCACCGTCTGGAAGCTGTTTAGTTAAAGCAGATTTCATTCGAGCAGCTTTGTTTTGATGGAAGAGATTCCACTTAACACCTTTGTCGATCATGGAAATAGCTTTTGAAGCAGTATTAGGAGTAACGTTTTTGAGCGCTTCTTTAATAAGCGCTTTACGATAACGGTTTAAAGCGGTCTTGTGCTGGGAGACCCGCAGAGATTTCTTAGCTGACTTTGAAATTGGCATATCGAAAGATATTGTAGCTGATTTCCCTCCAGGGGTAAAGAGTTTCGACTCGACTGTGATAGAATTCCGATCACCCTGGGGGCTAACCACCGGGAAATGGGCTACATTGACATTTACCGGGAATCCCGGTATTCTAGTAGAAATGAAGATACACATTCCCAACAGCGCTTATATAGGAAATATCGACTTTTTTCTGGCAAACTTTGACGCTTCCCAACCAGATTGTCTAGAAGTGACAGCTAATGAAAAGTGGATTTCAGTTCATCCAGTGGCTCTATCTATGATTGCTGCACTCAGTCTTAGCGTTCCTCAATCAAAAATAACTTGCGAGCCAATCACGGCCAAGTCTGCACACTACCTAGACAGGATGGGGTTGTATAAGTTCTTAAGCTTAAAGTCAGGATCTGGTGTGGTACAGCACGAACCTTCTGGTCGCTTCGTTCCGCTAACTCAAATAAAAAACTCAGACGAACTCACAAAGTTTCTGACGGATATCATCCCCCTACTGCATCTGTCGGAAACTCCAAAACACGCTGAATCTATTCGATATATTATCAGCGAACTGGTTAGGAATGTCTTGGAGCACTCAAACTCAAAGTACGGAGCGATCGTATCCGCGCAATACTTTAAGAAAACTAATACTATTCGAATCGGTATTGCAGACACTGGAGTTGGCATCAAAAGCACGATTAGTCGATCTTATCGTGCTAATGACGATTTAGCAGCAATAATGCTGGCATTAACACCAGGGATAACAGGAACTACTAATCGTGAAGGTGGAACCGAACAGAATGCCGGAGCAGGACTATTTTTTATCAAATCGATAGCCTCTATAAATCGAAATTTCTTCATGATCTACAGTGGCAACGCTCTTTATAAACTCCTAATGCGAAGACGAGACGATCGCTCCTTAACTCTTAAAGCGGATCCAGTTAAAGATCGTCACTCAAGTAAAGACGATTTGCCTTACTGGCAAGGAACAGTAGTTGGGATAGATATTTCACTCGACGCAACAAGTGAGTTTACATCGCTACTCGACTTGATCAGGAATACATTCAGAAAGGCTGTTCAGGACAGACGAAAAGCGAGATATAAAAGAGCTAGATTCATCTAATAATGACAAAAGCCATTTCAATTAAATTAATTAAGGTTGTCGGAGCATTTGCCGAGAACAAAGACAAGGCACGGGATATTAGGATCAAGCTGATCGTACCAGC
>JANLIQ010000069.1 GCA_024654065.1 Candidatus Berkelbacteria bacterium
AATAAAGTTCTCCGTAGTTTCTGTAAAGTTTCTTGTAACAGTAATCGTTGAGGAACCAGCGGCAAAATCTGTATTTGCCGCGTTAGCGATAGTGAAGTCTCTGGTAACGGTGAGGTTGTTGTTGTTGGAGTCGACGTTGCCGGTTGTGATAATGAAGTCGTTGGCCACGGCCATAGTCGCTTGAATCTCCCAGTCGTCGGTAGCAGTTGCGTCGGTGGTATTGAAAGTAACATTATGAAAAGCGGACGTGCCATTGAGAGTTCCAGAAAGAGTTTTGCCGGTGGCGGCAGTGAAAGTACCAGAGTTGGACCAGTTGCCGGAAACGGTGATGGCGTTGGTGGTGGAGACGGTGAGAGTGCCACCGACGTCGATTGTCACTCCGGCAACGGTAACGGAAGCGACATCTTGGGTAATAGTGTGGGTATTGAGGATCTGAACGGTGTCAGCGGCTTGAGGAACAGTAAATCCGCAGTTCGTCCAGTTTGCTGCATCGCTCCAGTTACCGGTGGCAACGGACTGGCAGGCGTTGTCGGAGGCGATAAGCCATTGTCTGGACTCCGTCCAGACAGAATTTTCGATTTTCGAATTTTGAATTTCGAGTGAATTTTGATTGTCCGAATTTTTAATGATTTGGTCATTTGAACTTGTTTGGGATTTGGGATTTGGGATTTGGGATTTTACTTCAGCGGGTCCGAGTTCAAACAGAAACGGCGAGATATTTGGGGTTTTGAAGGTGTAGGACAAGTCGACAGTCTGTCCTTCCTTAGCGTCGAATGACCATGTGAGCTTTTTCGAATTATCGGTGTCAGTAATTTTGAATTCTGAATTTTGAATTTCGAGTGAATTTTGATTGTCCGAATTATTAGTAATTTGATCACTCGAATTTGATTCTAAATTAGAAATTTGAAATTCGGATTTCGTGTCAGTCACCTCGAATGAACTTGGGACAGATTCAGTCAACTGGTAAGAACCGCTTTTGTTAATTTCTAACAGTAGATGTGACTGATACGACACGGGGGGGTAGGTTCGGGTAGCACCGACTCGTTGGAGATAGAAATCCTGATCGGCCTTAACGCTGAACTGATCGTGAAGGGTTCGGCTGCCTTCTCCTGCTTTAGCGACAATTTTTACTCTGTAGTCGCCTTCGACTGATGGTTTGAAGTTGGCCTGGTAGTCGGGGTTGTCAGTTTTGCCGTAAACTTCGCAGTCTTTGTTGACTTTGACCGTGCCGTCCGCGGTGGTTAATGTTGTAACTTTGTTTGTCGGGTCAGTTACTTCTACAGTCACAGCCGCTGTACAGACCATTTTGCCGCGATCATCAAGCACAGCGAAGCTGAAGAAAGCATCTTTTCCAACGGGGTAAATAGCGTAGTCAGGGTTAAACGCTAGAACGCCCCAAAGAACTTTCTGGTCGTTGAGGACCTTGCCGGTATCTTTTTGAATCGTTTCGACTTTATAGGCGCCAGCCGTCAGCCCTTGATCTTTTGACTCGATAGTTAAGGCGTCGTTGCTTGTTGAAACAGAAATATCATCGGTTCGGTCTTCGGCGCCGACTTCTTTGACAAGCTTAACTTCAGTCTGGCTGGTGTTGGTATCGGATTTCTCGAGCTTGATAGTATCTTCGGCCGGTACAACTTCATAATTACCCTTGAAATACTCGTTGGGCTGACTGCTACGATTGGCCACTTCGGCAACGGAGAGAAACTGTGAGTCGATGTTGGTAGTTTCTGGGATCTTCATTTGACTCGTATTGTCAGGATTATCGGCCTTGTCGATTTGAGCTCGGATCGGGGCAAAGTAGGCCAGCACCCCAAGCCCGATAACTAGAGCAAAGAAGATAGAGAAAAATCTAACCGGGTGATAAGCATATTCAGACAATACGGTCGCCTTGGTCTGACGATAGACCCCATCAAGACGAGTTTTGGCTTTTTCAACCTGCGCCGTCATCTGGTTCCCTCCCGCTTTCCAATCCTAAAAGGCCAGGCCTTTATGGGGTAGCAGTCAGTCAGGAATTTGATACTTTCCAATATTGACATTCCTTGCGAGATCGAATACACTGACTGGGAAATAGCAACCGAATACTGCCCGTATCGGGTGGGTGGTCGTCGAAAGACAGCATAGGTTGTTCCTCCCTCTGCTCCGAGCTGAAATGCTTGATAGTAAGGAGGTCTTTTCATAGATTTTTCACCAAATTGTCCGGATTATCGCTTGACAAAGTGTGGGATTTTGATATATTCATCCTACATGCCCTCCGGACGCCGGAGGGCGCGTTCGTTTATCAGACACCTTTTTAAGCAGGGGATGGAAATCAATAACTTTGAGGTATTGAAGCTTACTGCCTAAACTAGGACGGATTGTTTTCTGGAAATGATCGTTAAGATCGTAAACTAACCGATGATTGGCCTTAAAAGCAATTGCCCAAGGAAAGCGCGAGCTCAAACAAACCATAACAACAGTTTTCTTGAATTTCTGGGTCGTTTCAACCGCATAGAGTAAATCAGCGTCACCGGTAACGATAATTGCCGTGTCGTAAGTATCAACACAGGCACCGACGACCATGTCGATACCCATGTGCATATCGACACCTTTTTCCTTGCCAGTAGTTTTGGAAAAGTGACCCTGGTAAAAGGTAAGATTCTTAGTGTCCTTTGTGCTGTCAAAGAACTCTTTTTGAGTTCGGGCTAGTAGTTTCCTCTTCCGGGTGTCTTTCTGGTCAACCTGCATATAGGTGCCGTAAAAATTGATGCAATCTATTCTTATTTCTTTCTCTATTGCGGTAAGGAACTCACTAAATTTAAAATATTGACCTGGCTTCAAAATTTCGTCGATACCTCCAAAAAGGTTAGAGCCGTCAACGAAGGCGACTACTCGTTCAGTCATCTAGCACCCCCGATGACATTTCGGTAATAATTTGATATCGTGTTGAAACAATGGCTTCGGCCTCGCCCTCGTAATAGAAGGGGCAAACTTCGAATTTCTTTCTTGCTACCGGCTGTATTCCTGTCATGCTTTTCATAGCAACGCAACCCCGGGTTTACCTGGGGCTTGTTTATTATTCAGGCCAGTTTCCCTCTCTCGTTGATTCAGGTAAAGGCCCGAAGCATCTACAAACGAGCCAACCTTCTTTCCTTTTAGTTTGTCAAAGGTTTTACTCAGCGCTTTATCAAGTTTGGCACTAGCCATACCCTAAAACTCCCCCTCTCCCCTGTAAGTGGATAACTTCAAACCCTCCATGTATATTCACCATGCCCATTTTTTATGGGTTCGTCAAGGAAATTAACAGGTTCGAAATTGATTGACAAACAGCAGAAAAAGCTAACTGGTTAGTCCTTGGAAAATGTTATCTGCTACTTTTTGACGCGGGTGTAGCTGGCGGTGAGTTTGCTTTTGCCGATCGAATTGTCCTCAATTGTTTTTTTCGCTTCCGCGAGGCCGGCATCAGAAGTAATTGCCAGAGAATCTTTTTCGATGAAGTAAAGAATAAAACTATATTTATGAGTTTCACCTTCTGGCGGGCATGGACCACCGTAGGCGAAATTACCAAAGAGGTTGCGGCCAATTGTCCCGGGCGGGCGAATACCTTGAGTGAATCTTGTCGTTCCGACAGGGATATTCCAAACCATTAAATGAGCCGGGTTTGGGAGGTCTTTAAACTGTTTCTTATCTAAATCTTGATCCTCGACGATAAAGGCCAAACTTTTTGTTTCCTTGGGGGTATCTTTTATTGTGAACTCTGGACTGAGGTTGTCGCCATCACAGGTAAACTGGGCCGGCAGTGTTTCGTTATTCTTAAAAGAAGGACTATTAAGTTTATTAGTAGTCTCGAAATCGGCACGACGCTGATTGTTCCATGCTAAACCCGAGACGCCAACAATAATCAGTAAGATAAACATGGCTATGTTGTAGGGATTTCGGAAAAAGCGAAGTATCCATATCTGTGGTCGTCTCGGTAGCCAGCTCAAAATGATGGTTATGTGAGTTAGCCTCGGCAGTCGTAATTTTGGAAATGATACTTTCGATAGTCGCATATTCTTAAGTAACCCTAACAAGCTCTAAAGCACAAGCTGTATGGTTTCACCTGCCACCACACCATAAAGGCCTGGCTTTTATGGTGTGGTGGTCAGTCAAGAATGAGATGTTTGATTGGCTCCAATTGTTCCTCGGCGTAATCTTCAACGAATTTGACATAACTTTTCACGGAATTACGCTGACGACTATCTTGGAAGAAACTCAAAATCATTTTCTCATTGAGCCAAGGCCGGACAGATTCACCTAAGTAGCTTGGATAGGACGAGTATTTGAAGCTTGAAAGACTGGTAATAGGTACCCCTAAATCAGTCGGATTGAGGTGGATATACCTGGACAGGTGAACGAGCTGCTCATCAGTCTTGATTGTCACTGCTTTGTACCTCCCCTGGAATAAGCTACCTACTCGGTTGTAACGTTTATTGAAATAAACACTGTAGCGCGTGGACAGCGATTGGAGAAATTCTTTCATAGCACTGATATTTTCTTGCTTAATTAAGAGGTGGAAGTGATTAGGCATTAGTACATATGCCCCAAGCTGAATGACATCGGCGTAGCACTTGGTTTGGTACGCTTTTTGGTCGGACTGACTCAAATTTGGAGAGTTATCTAATGAAGGTGGGGTAAGGTATTGGCGGAGATAACCAAGGAAAACTTTATAATCCTGATCTGAATCGAAGATAGTCCTCTTCTCAACACCTCGATTGTAGACATGGTAATATCCCTTCTCAATATAAGTTTTTCGGGAGTTTCGTTGGGGCATAACCCCATAATACATACAGTTACTCACTTCAAAAAGGCCTGGCCTTTATGGGGTGGGAGTCGGGCAGACACGCAGTTACTTCTCTGTTATTATTGGGCAATGGAAATTAAACAGCGGGAACTTCCCAACTCGCGTCTGCAATTTACCGTCGATCTAACAGTTGACGAAGTAACGAAACATTTTGAGCAGGCGTTGGCTCGCCTGGCTAATTCGGTGAAATTACCAGGTTTTCGTCCGGGAAAAGCCCCGGCGAATTTAGTTAAAGAACAGATCGATCAGACCAAGCTTCGTGAGGAGGCCTACGGTCTGGCGGTACAATCCGCCTGGCGAGAAGCTGTGAAAAATCTAAAAGAATTGCCTATCCAGGATCCAGAGGTAGAATTAGGAGATTTCGAGGAAGGCAAAATGACTAAATTAACCTTTGAATTTGATGTTCGGCCGGAGGTCAAAGTTGGCTCGTGGCAGAAAATTAAACTTGGCAAGACCAAGGAGGAGGAAGTGTCTGACGCCGAAGTGGGCGAGTTGATCGATTCGCTCCGCCGAGCCCATGCCAAAACAATCGCCAAACTCACTCCCGCCGCGTCGGGCGACAAAGTTCATGTCAATTTCTCCGGCTCGCTAGGCGGTGTGCGACAAGATAAGTTGTCGAGCAAAGAGTTCCCTCTGATAATCGGCCAAGCCAACACGATTCCGGGCTTTGACGAGCAAGTACTGGGGCTGAAAAAGGGCGATACCAAGAAGTTTTCGTTGACATTCCCTAAAGACCATTTTGATAAAACACTAGCGACCAAATTGGTCGACTTCGAAGCCGAAGTTACAGAAGTATTCGATGTCATACTGCCTGAACTAAACGATGAATTTGCCAAAGGGTTTGGCCATACAAAAGCCGAGCAATTACGAAAAGCGATTAAGGAAGATATCGGCACTCGAAAAAGTGACGAACAATTTATCAATCAAAAAGCTCGCTGGTTGGCCCAGTTTGAAAAATTGGTGAACTGCGACTTACCGGAATCGTTGCTTGTAGCCGAAGTGGAACGCTCGCGCGGGGCCTGGCGAGCATTTTTACAAGAGCGACATATAAATGAAGGTGAGTGGCTAAAGACTCGGGAGATTACATTAGAGCAGTTAGAAAAAGATTGGCATAAGGCCGCCGAAGCCTCTGTTAAAATTGGCTTAGGGTTAGCGGAAGTAGCCAAATCTCTGAAAAAAGAGCTTAAATCTAACGAGGAGTTTCAACAGCTCCTCGACGACCTCGTCAAGCAAGCGATTCAGTAATGGTTTGTGCTAAAATGACTCCATGAGCAGAAAAGCGACAAGGCGACTGCGTTACCGAGCGATCTTTCGACCCGAACCAGAAGGTGGTTTTACGGTCACTGTACCGTCGCTGCCAGGCTGTATCACTTACGGTGAGAATTTAAGCGAGGCCAAGATAATGGGTCGAGAAGCAATCGAGCTTTATCTGGAAGATTTAGCGTCCCGCAACGAGACATTGCCCAACGACAACGACGCCTACATGACTGATATCGAGGTGGCCAGTCCCGACGAAGTCCTGGCACATGCCTGACTCTCTGACATCGAGCCAACTAATCAAACTTCTCAAACAAAATGGTTTCGAGCTGACTCGCCAGAAGGGCAGTCATCAAATTTTCTACAGCATCAAAACTAAGCGGCGAGTGACTGTGCCGTTTCACCGTCGGGATCTACCCAAAGGCACGCTTAACGACATTCTCAAGCAAGCTGGCTTGAAGTAACGCAGGGTTTGCTTTACAATTTTCACAATGTCTAAAGAGATTCAAAATCAGATCCTTGTTCCGATGGTCATCGAGAAAACCCAGTTCGGCGAACGGGCGTACGATATTTATTCGCGACTACTCAAAGACCGGATCATTTTTGTCGGCGGCGGGATCGACGACCATGTGGCTAATTTGATTATGGCACAGCTTCTCTTTTTGGAATCTGAAAACGCTACCAAAGATATTCAGATGTATATCAATTCGCCGGGTGGATCGGTCTCGGCCGGACTAGCAATTTACGACACCATGAATCATATCAAGCCCGATATTTCGACGATCTGTATGGGTATGGCTGCCTCAATGGGGGCATTTTTGTTGGCTGGTGGTAAAAAAGGAAAGCGTTTTGCTCTACCGAATTCCCGAGTAATGCTTCATCAAGTAGCCGGAGGAACTGAAGGACAAGCCAGCGATATTGAAATCCAAGCTCGGGAAATTGTCCGTATCAAAAAACAGATGAACGAAATCCTCTCCCAGAATACTGGCCAAAAACTGGAAAAAGTAGAAAAAGATACCGACCGCGACTACTGGATGTCGCCAGACGAAGCCAAAGACTACGGTTTGATCGACAAAGTGCTAAAGTAGCATTGATTCAGCTTTGACTGAACGAACCTAGGAGGTCGGAAGTATGTGCGATAGTGCTTGTTGCGATTGCGGGGAGGGTGGCGGTGCCATAGAAATAGGTGTTCGACTGATTTCGAACGCCGAAGTCGAAGCAAAACTCTCAATATCACTGATTGAGTTTGAACTTTCGGAAGCGAAGTGGTGGCAACTCGTTAGGCAAGTGAGCTTAGCGTGGCAACTGCGCCGTCTTCGTCAGAGTCTTGGCCGTGCCCCTTGAGGGAGCGGCCAATTGTAATCGCTATTGACGCCTTGCGTCTTATCCAATAAAATCAGTAGTAAGTTCTAAGTCCTTTCCGACCACGGGGCCGAAATGGAATTACAATTAGTTTATTAACAATTGACACAACCGTCAGTGAGTGTTTTCTGCCCCCGCAGAAGCATTCGAACATTTGGCGGTTGCAAGAATGCCAGTTTACGAGAATGGTTAATTACTCGTACCTAATGCAATAAAATGCGTTGGTGCCAAGCAGTAGGGGATTATATACGTCGCAAACCAATGGTTTGCTCGTATTCCGCACTATGCGCTATATATGAGAGTTTGATCATGGCTCAGGATGAACGCTGGCGGCGTGCCTAAAACATGCAAGTCGAATGGGTTAGACCCATGGCGAACGGGTGAGTAATGCACAAGAACTTGCTCCGAAGTTGGGGATATCCCCTCGAAAGAGGGAGTAACACCCAAT
>JANLIQ010000011.1 GCA_024654065.1 Candidatus Berkelbacteria bacterium
AAAGAGTGCATGTTCCCTCCTGTTATTGCTTACATAACAACAGTGTAGGACGGCACTCTTTTAGTTACCACCCCTTATTTGAATTTCCGGATTCACGGCTCGATTCCTTGACAATAGTGGGTACACCTTTGGGACCAGTTTCGATTTGAGCGGCATTAATTGGTTTCTCAAGGATTGCTCCACTTACTTCTTTGGGTGCAGATTTCATAATTGGAATCTCAAAGAAGAAGGTCGCGCCTTTGCCTTGTTCTGAGGTAACCCCAATACGGCCTTTATGTAGCTCAACAAAGTTTTTACTAATATATAGCCCCAACCCTGTTCCTTGGTGTTCGTCAATCTCTCGTTTTACCTGAGAGAATTTTTGGAATAGTTTTGGTTGGTCTTCTGCGGCAATACCGCGACCAGTGTCAACTACTTCTGCTCGGATGTGGTCGTCTGGTTTAGATAGCTTAATTGTAATACCACCTTTATCTGTAAACTTAATTGAATTCCCGATTAAGTTCACAAAAACTTCACGAATTCGGTCTGGATCACAGTAAGTTTCGGGAAGTTCGGTCTTTGATGTTTCTAGTTTCAGATATAATTTCTTCGTATCTGCTTTAAGCTGTAACTCTTTGATGACGGAATCCACTAAGGAAGCGAAATTAGTCTTAGTAAACTTCATCTTTAATCTACCCTGCTCAATTCGAGAAACATTGAGTAAGTCAAGAATTAGTTCCGCTAAGCGCTTACTGGAATCATAGGCTCGATTTAAATATTCTTTAGCTTTTGGATCTACCTTACCTAGCCCTTCATCTAGAACCATCGACAGGTAGCCCTCAATGGCCGCTAGGGGCGTATTGAGCTCGTGGGAGGCCATAGAGATGAATTCATCTTTAAGCTTGTCTAGGTCGGCTAAATAGGCGTTGGCTTCTTTCAGTTTGGTGTAGGCCTGGGCTCTTTGAATAGCAAGTGACATATCGTCAGATATCGCTTTAGCGATAGAGTGGTTTTGTTCGTGAACTCGATCTTTAGATTCAGTAAAGACAAACATCATCACCCCGAAAGGCTCACCGCCAGCATAGAGTGGGAAGGCTTCGATGTGCCGGGCGCCGATTAACTTTTGAATCGTTAGGGCGACGGCCTTGGAAATCGGCGGACTAATAAAATCGCTTAAAGAGTCTGAATCGTGCGGTTCTTTGTCGACGAGTACAGCGTGGGTCAGATTGTAGTCTTTCTTGACTGGATGAATGTGTTTCTCCAGGTCACCACCGGCCAAAGATAAAATCTTGGCGGAAGCTTGATGTTTAGAGACGGCATACGCCATTAGTTGGCTGTCTTTAACGATCGACAGCAATGCCCCAGCGCATGATTCCAGTTGCTTCGGAATCTCATCAAGAATCTTCTGGGCCATGATCTTCATCTCACTTTCGTTCAACACAATATCGGATATCCTCTGCAACGCCGCCAAGTTCTTATTGCGCTCGCTAAGCTCCGTCAGCGCCTCCGTCTTCTCTCCTGCCAGTTTCTCCACCTCCTCCCGCCGCTCCACTTCTCCCTGAACAGAGCGCACGAGAAAGTAACTTACGACTGCCGTAAAAATGAATACCACGCTTTCAAAAATGACATCTAGGGTAGAGTTCGAGCTTATCGCTCTAAAGAGAATTAGCATTAAAAGAAGAACGATGAAAGCTTGAGTGGCAATGACTTTGATGTTGAATAATTTGTGTTGCGTTATCGCGTAAGCAGTAAAGCCAACCCAGATTAGAGAGCTTTGAGCGTCGTATGCAACCACCGACTTGATACCGAATAGCGGCAGAACTACGCCAAAAGAAAATGACACCAAGGCGAAAAACGATATCCCGAAAAGTGTATATCCAAACTGGGTACGGTCGACTCCCGACGACTTTCTGTATGCAAGAGTGAGACTCAGCAGAAGGTAGGCCAGGAGAACTAGTAGGACCGCCCCATAGAGAGAGAACAAAGGACCAGAGTCAAAAGTATAGCCAGAACCAGCGGGAGTTATTCGTTCAATGATCAAGCCGTCAATAAAGGGCAGACAGAAAAGTAGTGTCCCGAGTGTCAGGATAATCACCACATAAGCAAACCGCAGAGATTTCTTTGTAAAAAATATTATCCACGGCAAAGCCCCTACCAGCGCTAGGCTACCCGTTGAGTAAGTACTCTGAAAAATGAGTAAGCTTGGACTTAGCGTCTGAAACAAGAAATTTGCAATTGACCACAAAGCTAGAATAATTGTGAAGATGAAAAACAACCTGTTTAGTAAGGCTTCTTTGTTGCTCTTCAGCACTACGAACCCAAGCGCTATATTGACTACGGCCGTTATGACCGTGATGTAGTTAAGATTAAATTCGCTCATCCCCTACCCCCGAGTTGTCACTAGGTGATTAGTTTGAGCTTTCTACCAATTTTCTCGCATGCATCAACAAAACGATCAATCTGGCTCTTCGTATGGCTACTCATAACTAAAATCCTGAAGCGCGACGTTCCCTCTGGAACCGCAGGCCACCGTATTACCGGGGAGAAGATCCGCTCTTCCCAGAGTTCGTTAGCAAATGAAATGCCATTTTTCTCCGTGCCAATATGCAATGCTATCGCTGGAATTGGATCGTCGCCGATAACCTTAAGCCCTATCTTCCTCAAACGATCTCTAAGGTATCTCGCATTATTGACTATCTTTTCTCTAGATCCGGTTTCGTTTTTGATAATTTCCACCGATTTAAGCATTGCGCCAGCCATGCCGACTGGCAGAGACGAAGAAAGAATAGAAGATCTAGAAGCGATCCTTAAGAAGTCTATCATTCTCTTGTCGCCACAAAGAAAGCCACCAGTTCCACCAAAAGCCTTATCCATACAGCCCATAAGGATATCGACTCCTTCTGGACAGCTGTGGTAATCGACTACCCCGCCACCTCTTTCGCCGATAACTCCGACTCCGTGTGCATCGTCAATCATCAATAGGCTACCGCTCTCCCGCGCTAAGGCCACGTACTTCGGCAAATCTAGGATCTCTCCGTCCAAGCTGAAGACTCCTTCAGTCACAATCAACTTATTGGGTAAGTCATTCTCTTTGATTTTTTTAGCTAGATCCTCGAGATCGTTGTGTTTGAAAATAACCTTCTTTGCCCTGCTCAAGCGACAGCCATCGACAATCGATCCGTGATTATATTCGTCACTAAAGATGGCGCTATCAGAGCTCTTGGCTGGCATCCCATAGAAGAGCGGATCCATCAAAGCCTGGAAAACCGCGATATTTGCCATATAGCCAGTTGGGAAAGTTAAGCAGTCTTCCTTGCCCACAAGATCAGCAATGGCCTTTTCAAGTTCTCGGATAATCGTTACATCACCACTAATCACTCTGGAGCCACCAGGCCCAACTCCAAACTTTTCGATTGCATCTTGCGCCGCTTTTTTCACTTCCGGATTTTCGGAAAGCGAAAGATAATTATTGGAGCAAAACATGAGGTATTTCTTGCCGTCAACAACACATTCTGCTTCGTTCACTCCTGATTCGATAGCGTGAAAATCAGGGTAAAGCCCTTCTTCGTCAAGGAACTTCAGTGTTGCATTCACACCTGCCATCTTGTCGGCCCGATTAGCAAACTTTTCAACCTTCGCTTTCAGAAATCCTAACAACATCTTATCCCCAGATTACCAGAAAACTGGTGAATCTGCTCAACAAAAGATTGGAGTCGGCTACGAGCCGCGGCGTTCGGCGACCCGTTTTTCTTTGATACCGTAATCGTATTGGAAGTATAAGTCGGCAATCTTCTGCATAATCACACCGGTGGCTTTGTAGGTATTTTCATCAGAAAAATCAGGGTATGCAGTGTTATCCAGATAAAACGGCTGGCCAATATTAATTATCACCCGCGGACGGGTCGTTAGAAATCGCCACCAAACTAGTGCTGGCGGTGTGTGGACTGATATTGGCACTAAGACTGCCTTGGTCGTTAGAGCTAGGATGGCGGCGCCGCGGCGCCCTTCACCAAGTTGGGGACGCTCCTTAATAATTCGGCCTTCGGGAAACATTATAATGCCGCCTCCTTTCTCTAGGATGCGAGTAGGCGTCAACAACGACTTGCCAATACCCTGTTTGCGATGGGCCTTAAAAGAACCACAGAGCCATATCAGGAGATTGAAGATTGGGATGCGAAAAAATTCATTCTTAGTCATGTAGCGTAGCGGAAAAAGTGACGGCCGGTGAAATAATGCGACGCCAACAAGCTGCGGATCCAAATGACTTTCGTGATTAGTAACAACAATAAATGGCCGGGTAATGTCTTTCAGATTCTTCAGTCCCCTGATTTCAAAATTGGTAAAAATCTTCAACAAGAGCCACGACAAACTCGCACCCACATACTGTGTGATTATAAAAACCATCTCCTCTTTATTTTAGCAGATGCCAACCAAGAATCGTAATCCTAAAATCTGGTCACCAACCACCCCCTTACTCACCCCTGGCAACTCGTCGCCAAGAAATTCAAATCTGATTTACCGTCCGTGCTGGTATTCTTTCACTCGCTCCTGTAGGAAAGCCGAAACGGCCGAAAGGTCTACTTGGTGATCGTGCTTAAAAATAATCGGTTCTTCGGTTATATCGTCAAAATAAACCAGACTCTTGAGAATTAGGTTAGTATCGAGTGTCGGGAATTTCTTTTGCGCCAAGTCCAGTAGCTCCGGCAACCCTACCTGTTGAAGGATGAAGTATATATCTACATAGTCCTTAGCCAAAGACCGGCCGGTTATAGCCGATAGTTTCATACAGCCAATATCGGCAACCGAGGCGAGATCGAAAAATTCGTAACTGACCGCTGAACCAACCAATGGGTAGGGAAAGTGGAAAAAGCTTGCTTTAACACCGTTAATAGTAACCGAAAGAGTATTTTCCTCTTCCTGAATTTTAGTTAGGGCCGTCGATCCAAAGCTTTTTCCTATCTCCTGCCATAGCTTTTCGGTCGAGAAGGGGTTGGGATTGAAAAAATCAAAATCAACACTGTCCCGATGACCAAGTTGAAGCGCCAAGGCGGTGCCTCCTGCGAGGTAAAAACGATCCCCGAAATGCTTGAACGATGGCAGAATAGTTCGACGATTGTCGTCTAAGATGTCTAGGAAAATCTTAATTTCGCTCATCGCTCCGCCATGGTGAGGGATTTCGTCATTGGGGTGATGTTCAAAATCAGTGACCAGAGTGCCAGTGACTTCTTATCCCACTGACCGAGAGGGATTGCCCGAGCAATGTTGGCAACCTCTTTTCGACTGTACTGTCTAAAAAGCCAGTCGGTGGCCTCCCGATTACCGTAATTCAGTACCTGGGACACCAACAAGCGACGATGCTGCTGTAGATCGATTTTGGCGGTGTCGTATGACCACAGCACCTGTTTAACAGAGTCTGGTAAAATATTTTTTCTAACCCAGAACATACCTATATTATGCCATACTCGGTTCCCGAATGGCAGTGCTCCTTGCTAGCTCATAAAGAACATCGTAGAGTCATCCCTGTCGCTATATCTCTAAGCTAAAGTCAATTAGGGCTTTCTTGATTATTTCGTCGGGAACTTCAAGCCCAGGCATAAATTCAACTTGTTCGTCGTAATTTATACCTTCGAAATAGGCGAGTTGGCTTCTAAACAGTTTCTCGTTAAAGTTGTGCCCAAACAACTCATTGCCTTTTTGGGATATCTCTTTAATAGAGAAATGATCTTTGATGATAAAATACAAGTCCACATAGTCTTTCCATTTCGCTCTTTGGCCTAAGGCAAATGCCTTCATCGCGGCCAGAGTTAAGGGGTCGGGCAACCTAATCCCTTCAAAAGTTTCAGTGTACTCAATAAGAAAGGGGAACTGGAAGAATGTTAATTTGACTCCCCTTACCATTAGCGTAAGCTCACCCAACCTGTTTATAATTATTCCATCAGGGTTAAGATGAAGTAGAATTTTATTGAGCAAGCTTTGGTTACCGAATTTTTTTTGGGAGAAAAGATCAAAATCCACAGATTGGCGATGGCCAAGGTAAAGTGCCAAGGCCGTGCCACCAACCAGTCCGAAGTCTCTGGAAAATTCAGCCACAAAAGGTAGAAGTTTGATCTGTTCTTTAGTGAGAACTTCCTTATGCATTGATATGTTTTTTGAAAAATAAATTAAAATAGTTTTTAATTTCCGGACGATAATTCTGCCTACCGAACTTGTCGGGAGTGGACTTGTGACGGAAGATCTTGGCGACTTCTTGCATGCCCAATAGAGATATGAGTTCTCGAACATCGTTCATATCGCCGTAATTCAATACACCTTCGACAACAGCATCGTTAGAAAGTCCGTCATAATTTTTTGTTGACCAAAACAAAGATTTCCTCTTTCTGACAAAATCACCAACTGTCATTTACTCTAATTATGACAGACCGACCCTTCAAGGACAATCGATCCTTCGGTTGATATGCCCCTACGACGCTGCCGGAAGTGGCAGGATCTGGTGTACAATCGTAGCATGCCAAATTTATCATCAATTTATCAGCTCAAAGTAACCATCAGCAACATCAGACCCCCAATCTGGCGTCGTCTTCTGCTCCCATCTAACGCCACTTTCTGGGATTTGCACATCGCCATCCAAGACAGCTTCGGCTGGTTCGATTCTCATCTCCATGAATTTTTCATCGGTGCCATTTGGGATTGGAAAGCCATTCACATCAAAATCCCTCACCCCGATGACGAATTGTACCCCGAAGACAAAGAACCGTTGGACGAATCAAAGACGATTCTTTCAGACCATCTGTCAGAGAAACAACCGAGTATTGGCTATGTTTATGACTTTGGGGATGATTGGCAACACCGAATTTTGTTAGAGAAAATACTGTCAGCTGACCCTAAGGAAGTCTACCCACAAGTCGTAGCTGGCAAACGCGCCTGTCCCTGGGAGGATTCGGGCGGACCGTGGGGTTTTGAGGATAAAATTGCAATCCTTAAGAACAAAAAACATCCCGACCATAAGGAGATTGCCGAATGGCTGTTCGAATGTTTTGATCTCGAAAATGTCAAGAACCCGAGTATCGACTTGTCGATTTTGAAGTAGCCAGATATTCTTTGTTAACATAATCTAGCCGAACTGTTGATAATTCACCTCGTATCGACTACAATTCTACCGTTACATTCCGTAGGAGGGGTGCACATGAAAAAGTTAATTCTTCTCATCGCCACCGTGGTGCTGGCCGTTACGGTGAGCGCCCAGAAGATCGGGGTCAAGGATCCTGTCGAACCGACGGTCAAGCTCAAATCGGTCGCCATTCTACCGCTGATGTTCCGCAAGGGCGACAGTGAGTCGAAGAACAAGACGGCCATCGACGCCTACAGAGACAACTTGCTTGACGCCTTCACCAAGCTTGGCATCGGGCAAGTTGATCAAGCCAGGGTCAATGCCAGCTGGCAGCGCTCAATTGGCCAGATGTTCGAGCCGAGCCGGTTCGACCTGCCGATACCAGAAGATGTGGTTAAGTTCGGCCAAGACCTAGGGGTCGACTATGTTGTCGCCTCGCGGTGTAGGTGGGATGTTAAGTCCCTCATAACTTGGAAGGGGCTCCAAACCAGGGTCAGAGCAAAGGTCGATCTCTGGATAGTTGATATCGCCAAATCGGAGTTTTCACTCAAGGTTGACGGGATCGAAACAGACAGCCGGGAGAATATACCGGATTTGAAGGCAGCGATATCGTTGCTCATCTTGCCGATTACATTTGTCAGCGGAGGCCCAGAGACGCCCCATATGGTGCGGTCTGGTCAGCTCTCTGTGGCCAAGGCACTCGATCCCTGGATCGAGAAGCAGTCCGCAGGCAAGATCCGCATCGGCGGCTGACTTCCTGGTTCCGCGGTTGGATTGAAACTCTCTGGAGCTTCAGTCCAACCGCTTTTTTAGTTAAAGCAACGAGCACTCGTGCTACCGGATATAGTTCCTTGATATATTAAAATATATCAAGCTATATATACCCGATTGTAAAAGACGCAATGGGAGCATTTTTACTCTCTAAGCCCATGATGACAAAATTGTCATCATGGGCTTAGTGGAATCTCAATTCCGCCCTAAAACTTATCATCTTAAGCTTTACGGAATAATGGCGATGAACTACTGTTAAGCCAGTAGTGAAAGTCGCCCTTTCACATGGAGGATATGATGAGATTCCGTTTTTGGACGCTTCTTGCCGTCCTAGTTTTCGTACTCTTCGGCTGTGGTGGTGGTGGTGCAGGAACAAGACCTGATCGGACAACCCAATTCACAGCTATTCCTAATCAAGACAGTTTTGGCAATATTGACGACATCAAGGTCACGGCTCGATCACAGACCTTCTCAAGCCCAACCCAGGTGAACATCACCCAAAATGGGCAGATCGAAAACCGACCAGCTAGCGATCGGTTCAATATCGACGGCCCGATGCTGTTGATCGAATCAAAGTCAGAGCCGAGTCAGCCTCTGGTCGTCAGCTGTCTGATCGACCCCGCCAAATCACCGCGTATCGTACTACTACACGATGGGAACAGGTGGGTTTCTGTCCCATTCCAAACCAATGGCTCAACGATTCAGTTCGAGCTAACTGTCGCTAGCCGATCGAGGGTTGCTACTGGCCGTGGCTTTGGTTCGTCCTGGCAAGCAATCATCGGTTGGTTTAAGGAAACCACCGGCATTGAAGAGTTGGGCCTGACCAGAATTGCCGGCTCCGGTGAGCTAGGTGACGGTTCGTTGATCTTGGTTCACGGCATCTGTGATACCAAAGACTCGATGAAGCCGTTAGCCGACAAGATGCTTCAGCTCAATTCCAGCTATAAGAACGCTTGGAGCTTGGGCTATAACTGGAAAGAGTCAACCGAAGGAGGGCAGGCAGCTAGGTTCTTGGCTGATCGAATTATGGCCACCGGCAGTATTAAGTCAATCGACATTGTCGGCCATTCGCGGGGTGTACCGCTAGCTCGTTACACCTTAGAGAAGCTTGGAGCGACCAAAGCGATCCGTCGAGGGTTCTGGCTCAACGGAACAAACGAAGGTAGCCGATTCGGTAACGCAAACGATGTCGCTTACGGCTTCACAAGCGAGATCGTCAATCTCGTTTCCAGTCTGGCGCAAGGAGTCTCGCTTCCAAGAGGAGATGAACCGGCGTTAGTCGAGCTCGTTTCGAACAGCGACTTCACTATCGCCCTTAATCAAGCTAGTTATACCCAGCGGGGCAATACTGACTACTTCTTCATCCACGCCGATAGCGACAATGTTGTCGCCCGCTCAGGTGCGCTGGCCGAAAATGCCAGTATCGAAACCTTGACCGAGGGCAAGATCAGGAGAATCACCATCAGCGGTGAGCACTCTAGCGTGCTCAAAGAAAGTTCGGCAATGGTTGATTTCATCAACCAAGCGTTTCCGCTATTCGAAGAGGAGATTGGTATCAGTGCCGTTCCCAACCCCAACGAAGCAATGTGGGATGGTTGGGAACAGACGATTACACCCATCAATCTAACAAGTGAGGAGATCGAAATCTACGATCTTTCGATTGAACACTACGACATTCAGGGTAATTGGGGCTCACGCCAGTGGTGGTTGCCAAATTGGACGGGTGAGTTTCCGTATGATCACCAGTTGATCTCGATTCGGCTACAGCCCAACGAAAGCTATAGCTTTAGCACCAGTACCGGACGAAACGGAAACGAATTGTCTAACTGGGATCCGCTTTGGCGGGCTCAAACTGGGGTTTACACCGTCCGAGCGAGAGGGCTGACAACTGGACGCGATTACGACAATCGCGTTTCGCTTGAGAAGTTCTCTAGCTTCGGCCATCCGGCCAGTGCTCAGACTCGTGCGCCCCACGGTCTTCCCAGACCGGGTCCGAGAGAATCGGGTCGGAAAGTTGGTAGTCCACCGCGCTAGCGGAATTCTATCCACAAATGCCCGCTTTGTTCTGCAATGTCGCAGTAACGAGCGGGCGGTTTTTAAGCAAAAGGATGGCCGGCCTCTAGGACGGAGGCCGGTGGCGGGGTAAACCCTGAAAGGGGAATAAATGTGCGTATAAGTGCTGGGTGGGACAACTGGTCAAGCAGCTAGTGCTGGCGAGTTGTCACAACACCCTCTTTTTGTCCGACCTCTTAACCTGGGTCGGGGCGGGATCAGAAGCCCGCTTTTTTAGGTTCGTTTCCGGGATATACTTGCCCTCCCGGTGGGCTGACTAAGGCTTCTTCGTCTTGCGAAGCTTCCAATCAGCAGACGATTGCATAAAGATTATCAATCCTCCTCCGACCGATGTCGCGTCATCGTCATGGCTCTTGCCACAGACTGTACCTTCAAACTATGCGCTCTCGTTAAAACGCTTGTCAACTCCGCACAGCGGTAAGTCTTAAGTCTAGGGGCTGAAGTCTAAACTAGGTATTAAGTTTAAAGTCTCAAGTATTTCGATTCCAAGACTTGATACTTAACACTTGTCAGTTGCTTTGAACGGAGTGAAAAGCGAGCGCTAGCGACAAATCAGACTTTAGACTTGAAACTTCAGACTTTACTTAAACCTGTAGGCCAGCTCTTCGCTGTCGAGTTTGGTTAAATTTGCCGAATCGGTGGTCGGTTCGATCGAACGGAGCGCGACAGAGACGGCAAGTTCAGCTGAGTACTTTTCAATTAACTCTCGCAGCTCATCATCACGAGTAAAATAGTGGAAGCTGGCCAGCTCGCCGACTTTTAGGCCGGCTTGTTTACGTGCCTCCTGGAGCTTACGGGCAAACTCGCGGTAACGACCCTCGGCTTTCAGCTTCGCCGTCAGCTCTGTATTGATTCTAGTCTCTTGGCCAAATTCGACGCTCTCGACATTCATCTCGTCTCGTAAAACTTCGATTAAATCTTCTCGACTGGCTAGGTCTGGCGAACCGCCAACTATTAAACTTGATAGCGGTTGGCGAAGCGGCAGTTTGGCCTCGGCACGCTGCATATGAGCAACCGAGGCCAGTTCACGAACAGTGCGCATAACTGCGATTGTTTCTCTTTCCTCTTTCAAAACTGATTCGTCGATTGTTGGGTAATCCTCCAGATGGACTGATTCCTTCTGACCCCCCAGCATTTGGTAAAAATATTCGCTGGTGAACGGTAAGGTCGGGGCAAAAGCAATTGCAAAACGAAGCAATACCTGCCCTAAAGTCGTTAGTGCAGTTTCGTCACCTCCAACAAACCGATCACGGGAGCGACGAATGTACCAAGTTGATAGATCTTCGATAAATGGCCGGATAGCTTTGGTTGAGGCTTGGAAATCAAAGTTATCTAATCCCGCGACGTATTCTTTAATAGCCTCTTCCAGTCGGGCTTCGATCCAACGATCAAGAACAGATTTCTTGGCTTTGCTTTCTTTACCTACCTGCCAGGCTGCAACCCCGGCGTAGGTCAGATAATACTTTAAAGCATTATGGAAAACATTGAGAAGACGCGACTGCTCTCGAATGTCTTCTTCGCTAATTGCCAAATCTTCTCCAACCATAATTCTTGACCCCATAAAGTAGAGTCGTAAAGATTCGGCACCATATTTTTCAATTGTTCCGCGTGGATCTGGGTAGTTACCGTAAGACTTACTCATCTTCCGACCGTCGTTACCCATCAATACTCCGTTCACAGCAACATTTTTAAAAGCGATAGTTCCCTTAAGGGCATTAGATAGAACATGGAGGTAGTAAAACCAACCTCGGAGCTGTCCCGTATATTCAATAATAAAATCTGTTGGGAAATGCGTTTCAAACTCTTCTTTATTTTCAAAAGGATAGTGATCTTGGCCGTACGGCATCGAACCAGATTCAAACCAGCAATCCAAAACTTCCTTTACCCGATGAGCCTTTTTTCCGTTAGGTAGCGTTAGTACAACTTCGTCTATTCTGGGACGATGCAAATCTGTAATTGTCTGGCCACTCAATTTTTCTAATTCTGCGACTGACTCCGGTACGAAGATCTCTCCGTCATCTGTCTCCCAAACGGGTAATGGTGTTCCCCAATAGCGGGTACGACTAATGGACCAATCAGGAGCGTTAGCAATGTTGTGGGCAAATCTCTTGTCACCGAAATGCTTAGGAATCCAATTGATTTTCTTACTGCTCTCCAAAAGCTCGCTTCGAAGCGGTTCGATCGACATGTACCAAGAAACTTGAGCTTTATATATGAGTGGCGTTGAGCAACGGTAACAGTGTGGGTAGGAGTGAGTAACAGTGGATTCCTTGAAGAGTAACCCCCTTTTAGTAAGGTCTTTCGAAATTGATGGATTAGCTTTTTTGTAATACTGTCCGGCCCATGGTTTTATCTCGGGAATAAAATGTCCAGCTTCATCAACTGTCTCGTGTAACGACAAGCCAACTTTTTCGCCTAGTTTCGTATCATCCTCTCCGAATCCTGGGGCTATATGAACAATCCCCGTTCCCTCGTCCATAGAAACAAAATCTGCTGGATATACCTGGAAATCTGTTTTGGGATTTGTCGGAAGAAAAGTGTAAAGTGGCTCGTATTTCTGACCAACTAGTTTTTTACCCTTAAACGTCTCCAGTATTTCGAAGTCGCAATCGCTGTAACGAGGTAGGGCTTCGTGGGCTAGAATGTATTGCTTTTTACCATCACTAACTTTTACGTATTCCGTCTTTTCGTCCACTGCCAAGCCTAAGTTAGCCGGTAACGTCCAGGGAGTAGTCGTCCAGGCAAGTAGATAGGTGTCTTGGGAAGTCATCTTGAAAGCTATCGTTACGGCCGGATCTTCAACGTCCCGGTACGAATCATCGTCCATTGTCACTTCAAACTTACTTAGGGCCGTGGCACAACGAGGACAGTACAACGAGGTTCGACGTCCGCGATATATCAAGCCCTTGTCGTAAAGTTGTTTGAAAACCCAGATCACTGACTCCATGAATTCCAAAGAATCAGTTCGATAGGCGTTGTCCATATCTGCCCAACGGCCAATGTGATCGATATACCACTTCCAGGCATCAGACACCTCACCGACATAAGCCCTACAAGCTTCAATAAACTTATCTACTCCCAACGCTTCAATATCTTTTTTAACTTTTAGTCCTAGTTGCTTCTCAACTTGGTTTTCGGCAGGTAAGCCATGGGTGTCCCAACCCCACGTGCGTCGGACGTATTTACCTCTCATCGTTTGGTAACGAGGAATAATATCCTTAGCGATTGAAGGTAGGAGAGTTCCGTAATGAGGAATACCCGTTATAAACGGCGGTCCATCGTAAAAAGAAAAAATATTTTCTTTAGAGCTCTTATCTAGAGATTTCTGAAAGATCTTTTGGTCTTCCCAAAATTTTAATACTTTCTCTTCAACTTCAAAAAGCGACTTGTGGTCACCCGAAAAATCCGGTTTAGCCATTCGTTATTTCGTCTCTTTTAGTGGCCTCTTGCTTACCAGTCTCGAGATTTTTAATTTCTACCTGACCTTTTTTCCAAGCCTCCTCAAGTGGAATAATAATCGTTTCGTAACCACGTTTATCGGCATACTTAATCTGACGTCCCAACTCGACGGTGGAGTCGAGGTAGACCTCAACTCTCTTGCCGGCTCCTCTCAGCTCAGTCGCCCAGCGACGGGTCTCGACTTCAGTTTCAGGCAGACAAACAACGAATAATGTTTCGGGCTTCTCAAGGCGCATCACTTCACCGATCCTATCGACTCCGAAAGAGATGCCAACCGCTGGTAATTTCTGACCGATCAGACTCTCTACCAAGCCGTCGTAGCGACCGCCACCCATCAGCGTCCCGCCACCGTAACTTTCTTCGACACATTCAAAAATTGTGCCGGTATAATAATCGAGCCCCCGGACCATTGATAGATCAAACTTCACCTTCAAGCCGACCGACTTACCGTATTTTACGAGGTTTTTAAGCGCTGTTAGTGGTTCAAGCTTGCCAAGCAGGTCTTCGAGCTCGTCAAAAGGCTCTTCCGAGCGTAGAAATAGACCGCTGACGGCCTTTTTCTGTACTACTGTTAATCCTAGATCGTCAAGCTCTTTATTTAGCCGCTCTGAGGTAATTTTCTCTTTCTTGTCGAGCAGCCGTAGTAACGACTGGCGTAGCTCGACCTTAACCTTCAAGTCTTCAAACACTGCTTCGACAACGCGCCGATCATTGATAACGCAGGTTATCTTTAGGCCGAATTCTTTGGCGGCCGTTGCGACAATCTCGAGAATTTCTTTCTCCCCTCCGGCCGAACCAACGATGTCGATATCAGCTTGGGTAAACTGGCGAAAACGACCGGCCTGCGGCTTTTCCGCTCGGAATACCGGGCCAATTTCAAAACGTTTGAATGGCAAAGCCAGACTTTGGTAATTCGCCGCGACAAATCGAGAAAGTGGTACGGTCAGGTCGTAGCGTAAACCAACTTTGCGCTTGCCATTATCTTCGAATAAATAAAGGAGCTTCTGGGCCTCGTCGCCATAGTTGCCAAGTAAGATCTCTTGCTTCTCAATTGCTGGTGTTTCTAGTTCTTGAAAGCCGTAGCTCTGGAAGATTCTTTTGAGCACATCAAGAATCGCCGACTTACTCGGCTCGAGTTGATCGCGAAACCCGGATAGGGGCCCTAAGCTTTCTCTGTCCATCAAGGGTATTCTACCCGACTAGGAGGAATTAGCCAAAGTGGGTAACGGGTGTAATCGGCAGGTCCCGATCTTCGGGATTACGACTAACCACAATACAGTCGTATTGGCGTTGCCAAACTCGGAGGGCTTGGTGTCTAGCTACTATATCCGCTCCACCAACAACAATTGCTTTTTCTAAATCTGCTTCGGCAAACTTGGGTGGTAGCAGAGTCTCCAACTCCTTTGCGTTCAGATTGAAATGCGGCTTGTCCGGGAATACTTGAGCGTACAGATGTGATGCTACGCCAACTGGTAGAACAGTGAGAAACCGAATCGGTTTATGTTTGGTTTGGTTGAGTACCGCAACAATGTCCTGGTCTATTACCGGCTCCAGAACAACAAGACCTTCAATCTTATACTTGGATTTTTTTGGTCTGTCGCCGTGAACGAAAGAAGTAGCAATAACGAGAGCTAGGTAGCCGTTTTCGGCTGACTTTTGGGATAGGGTCCGGTATTTAGTTATTTTCTCGTCTTCAAGAAATTCTTCGATCTGATCTAACGGACCTATTAGAAATGATTGCTTCTTACTGCCGATTTCTAATACAAACTGTTCCGAGAGAGCTCCAAATGATTGATGTTCTACCAACGTCCCCGTACTACTTTTTGACTTTAAGGAGACCGAACTATTGGCCGAGACAATAATCTTCTCTAGTAACGAACCCTTAGAAAGATTGCTTGTTGCCAATAGCTTAAACGTTTGTTTAAGAGTTTGGTTATCTGGTTCGAAGCGAGCTACATGCCAGCCACTGACTAAAAAATTAGTCGGCTCGATTATATAAAGCGTGTGTTTCCGACCATGCTTAATCACTTGGAGAGTCAACAAAATCAAAACCACCAGCAACGCTACCGGCACGAGCCAGAAAACAATTACCTCCATGCGTTCAGTATATCCTGCCGAGCAAAGAAAAACTGCCAAGACTTCCGCCTTGACAGTTAGGTGGGTGTGATACCCAGTTTATTTGCTTGCTTGAGCATTCGTTTGAGACTAGCAGAAAGTATCTGACGAGCTCTTTCTGGTGATAATCCAATCTGCTTACTGACACTACTGAGCGTTGAACTATCGACTAAGTAGCATTGAGTTATTACTAATCGCTGGATTGGGGTTAAACAAGGAAGAAGGGAACCGATAATCTGCCGATTAATCATGGTATCAAAGGCAGTTTCGGCTTTTTTGTCAGGTACAACTTCACCTCTCGGTGCAGTACCACTCCCGTTCTCAAAGATGATTTCCTCATCAAGTGAGACTGCTCTGCCATGTCTTTTCAATAGCACGAGGATGATCGCTGCTCTCGATTCAGTCATTTTCACCCTCTTTCCCCTCACTCTCCTCATCATTTGCGGATGATTGATGATTGATTCAACAGAAAGCTCGACTTTTTCATTGTCAATCACCTTGACCATTTTGTTGTAGTCAGCCAACAAATGAGCTGGCAAGTTGAACCCACAGACGGTCAAGCTACTTCCTGTCTCACGGCAGATCGTTTGCTTGATCCAGTTCACTGCAAACGTCGAGAATTTACATTTCCTCTCTATCCTGAAGCGATCGATGGCCTTATTGAGACCAATCATTCCCCACTGAAACTTGTCGACGAATTCTTCTTTCGGATATGTCGACTTGGCTACTCTAACTACCAACTTGATATTGTGAAGAAAGATCTTTTCCCGAGCTGATTGGGCATCGGGACCACCACTTTGAAACTGTTGAAACAGGGCGATCTCCTGCTCTCGCGTCAAGACAGGCAAGTTGAATGAGGCCTTAAGGACCTCGAGTGAATTTGAATTCATAACAAGGTCCTCCTAATTGAAATGTGCGTAAGATGCCGTATCACCCCTCGACTCCTTTTTGGTCGCTCAGGGTAATTCGGGTCTCCTCGTCCCTTCAGTTTACACTGAGGGGGCGAAGCGACTCGAAGTGCGGTCCCAACCGGAGTCGAACCGGTGATTTCCTGGATGAGAACCAGGCGTCCTAGGCCACTAGACGATGGGACCAAAGTAAACTTGCTCTGATAGTTTAGCCCAAAAAGTGACTTTAGTCGACTAGCTCTCGCGCTTTGGCAACTAATTCTTTAGGAGTAATCTCGGTTTTGAGGTAGTACCCCTGAACACGACCTTCGGCTTGGGCTTTGTACTCCAGATTGGGCAGGGCGGTAAGAATAATAATTGGGATGTGTTTGGTTTCTGGTAAGGATCGGAAAACTTTCAGCGCTCCAAGACCGCCTTGTTTAGGGAGCATCAAGTCAAGCAAGATAATGTCCGGTACATGTAAGAGGGCGACGTCTATTGCTGCTAGACCATCACTTGCTTCAAAAATCTCGAAATTATTATGA
>JANLIQ010000016.1 GCA_024654065.1 Candidatus Berkelbacteria bacterium
CGTTCAATTTCCAGAACCCTTTAACGTGGTATCCGACACGATGGATTTGCATACTCCTTGGAGGGACAAGGAGTCCAGGATGTATCTGGCCTTATGCAACCCTACCCTTGTATCCTGGCTGTATCCCGGCCTTATGCAACCCCACCCCTCTCCCGCCATTGCGTCTACCCCAGCATCGACCTGTATTTTTCAAAGCATTTCTGGCTGTGCACTATAGACGGAGGAGCTAAGAAACTATATTATTTCAAGGTCTAAGTTCAAACAAGAAGATAAGAGAGATATAGCCCATCGCTTTGGACAACACCCTATGAAAAACAATGAACCAGAACAGATAAAGAAAAACGTCGATATTGAACGGAAAATTATTGAAAAAATACAAAGAAAAACTAAACAAGATGGCCTAAGTTTGAAGGCTCTAATTTCCGAAGAGATCGATAAAGCCGGTTACTTAACTGAATATTGGCAGAAGAAATTCGCTCAAGAGAGGATTGAAGATGCCGTATTGGCGGGATTGAATGATTCTAAAAACTTAAAGCCTTTTGTTAAAGAATCAGCCGTGCTTCCAAAGAAGGGTTTAATCGATTCGAAAGTAATTAGCGGCAATCTGATATACATCAAGTGCAATCATTGCGGGTATATCGGCAAGCCCTATCATTGGTTTTTTAGAACATTTTGTGGAGTCTTTTATTTAGTTACAATTTTCAACTTTATTGGAGCTCTACTTTATTTCATTTTTACGAATCCATATATTTGCGCAAACTGTAATGAAAGAGACGGGTTGGTGAAAATTTTGAATGATCGAAAAGAAATTCCGATCAAATCATTTACAACGAGTAAGTTTAAGTGGATCTCGATAATATTTCTTCTTGGTGGCTCCATGCTTCTGCTAAGAATTCTTTACTAAGCCCGAAGTATCATAAAACAATATACACTATAATTTCTACGATCTTAAGATTTTGTCGTTTGGCAGCCCTACGACATTCGTCTATCTAATTCTCGATCGAACGCTCTTGTTTCCCTGAGTCATCGGTACTTTTTCGAGCATAGAGCACATAACGCAAATCCTCCGCCTGATCTACATTTGCCTCGCCAATCCCAAACATGGAACGTATACGCCCTACGAGATCGGTTACGGCCAGCGTGCTTGCATCTGACGACATATTCTATTGCATCTTTAGCTCGTTTACGGCATATTGTCATCATCTAAACTCAAATAGCCTGACCTGACGGATCAGCTCCGATTGAAGTCGTTGGTGTGCCGTAATGGACGCCTCTGATAAAACAATAAGCAATGACTTCGGTCATGCTGCTTGTGTCTAGACACCTCAGGGGTGTCTTTTATTTTTTCACGAGACAATATGCAAAAATTTATATTTACTCTAATTGCTGTGGTCATAGCGGTCGGTGCTGGGTGTAGCTCAGTTCCAAACCAAGACCTAACCAAGCAACAGGATCCTAAAAGTTCTCCGCAAGAAGCGAAGAAAAAAATTGACTACTCCTTTGTAAGGGGTGCGGGTCAACAGATTCAGTTAATCGCGGTTTCCAATGAGAATCTTAATGAGACGGACATGCTCATCCTCGGCTCACAGTTACGCGATGAAAACGCAAGCTCAGATTTTGTGCGTATTTCCTTATTCTCGGATTCAAGAGCGGCCGATCTTTGGGACAAGGTAACAGTCGATGGAGGAACGGATGAGGAAAACTCTTTCTACGATAAGCATTACATCGCCCAATATAACAAAAATAAAACAACTGGCTTAGATCGGTACGAACTGCACTTGGCAGGATTAGACGATGAGAATACTAAGACGATTAACTACTGAGATATGCAAAATACACCGCTTTTTAAGTCATCAAAGCTCGGTTCTCGGTTAGTGGTGCTCCCTACACACATTGAATACAAGCCCAGTTTACTGGCGGGAAAAATCACGATTCCAATTAAGGACGTGGCATCAGTTGAAAATATCGCCTTCAGCCTCGCGTTTTTTGGAGGGATGCGTGAGATTGTGGTTGAGACGAGTGGTGGAAAACGGTACAAGGTCATCGTACATGCGAAGGATAGGGACGGTTTGGTCGAAGCGATATTAAAAGCAAAGGGCTAAGTGCAAAGTTTGGGAAACTCGTACTAAGCTCTATATGAAGATGAGTGACTCTCAAAAAAATTATTCTACTTTGGCGGGCTAGTTCTGATTATTTTAGCCATTCTTGGTTGGAGATACTTAGAGGTTCTTAAGGAGCGGAATTTTATCGAAAAGGAACGTATTGAGTCGCAAAAACAAATTCAAGTAGACGACGCTGAACGCAAACGTGGTCAAGATGAATCTGCGCTACGACGACAGGAAGAGGAGTCGAAGAGGCGTGTGGCTTATCAAAACTGTATAGACACCGCCGAAAAAAATTACCAGAAATCTATCCAGACTGAAAAATCGAATGACTTGATGGAGTGGGGCGGTCTTATCCTTGGGAAGTCTTATGGTGACGAAGAAAAGTTAAACAGAGATACGTCGGTTTGTGATAAGCTGTATGGATTTTAGGCGGTTATCACGCTCCGCACTTCCGATCGTTTCCATTCCATCGATAATAACGTCGATTTTATTCGACCGCAGGTCTAATACCTCGCGGCTCTGCCGCGTCAGTCGATTTTGTTCTATGCTTGGGCAATGGGTAAGTACATCCACAAATCTCACA
>JANLIQ010000018.1 GCA_024654065.1 Candidatus Berkelbacteria bacterium
TTCGCCTGTTTTTTTAGTCTTGCTCTTTTACCCATTAGATACCTCGTGGTTTTTTTAAATGAAAGTCTGTTTCTTCTTGATATTGCTTGGCTACTGATAGAAGTAAATTATCCTGGCATTTGGCACCAATTAGCTGTGCTCCTATTGGTAAGTCGCTCTTACTAAACCCACACGGCAACGACAGACCAGGTACTCCAGCCAAGTTTGCGGCAACTGTTAGTAGGTCGGATTGATACATCTCGACTGGATCATTTTTGGCACCAAATTCAAACGGCAATCCAGGCGTAGTTGGAGTTAAAAGTATATCTACTTCTTTAAATACACGCTCATGATCAGCGGTAATTTTATCCTTAACGTTGATCGCCGTCTGATAATAAGCGTCGTAGTGGCCAACTGAAAGAGCAAACGTACCAATTAAAATTCGCCTTTTCACTTCGCTACCGAATAGAGCCCGGGTATCCATATATCTCTCCAGTAATTTTTGGCCTTCTTTCATAACAGATTGCTGATAACGAATACCATCATACCGTGATAAATTGGCTGAACATTCGGCCGGTAAGATAACATAGTAGGCCGGTAAGGCGTAAACAACCGACGGTAGAGAGACGTCTACAATCTTGGCTCCCCCAGCTGCAAGCCAATCTACCATTTTTCGTACAGCCGCTTTAATCTCTGGGTCAATCGAAAGCTCCCAAAGCTCTTTGGGTAAACCAACCTTTAATTTCGAGAGGTCTATCTCGATTTGTTTGTAGTTGTAATCAATGGTGGTTTGATCGTTCTTATCTGCACCAGAGATAACAGAAAAAACTTTTTCTACTGTCTTGGCATCGCGAGCAAACGGGCCGATTACGTCTAGTGACGAAGCCAGCGCAATTAAACCGTAGCGAGAAACTGATCCGTATGTGGGTTTCAGTCCAGTAACACCGCAAAATGCAGCCGGTTGGCGTACTGAGCCACCGGTATCACTACCAAGTGCCACATCGCATAGATCCGCGGCAACGGCTGCGGCTGAGCCACCCGATGAGCCGCCTGGAACTCGTTTAATATCCCAGGGGTTTTTAGTTGGTCCAAAGGCAGAGTTTTCAGTTGAAGAGCCCATCGCAAATTCATCTAAATTGGTTTTTCCTACTAATGTTGCCCCTGATTCTTTCAAGCGTCGAATAACAGTAGCGTCATACGGGGCGATAAATCCTTCTAAAATCTTAGATCCTGCGGTAGCCGGCCAATCCTTAACTAAAATATTATCTTTAATTGCTATATTTGTTCCTAATAGTGGCCCCTCGCTACCAACAAGTGGCTTTAACTTGGAGTGTAGAAAGGCGTTGAATCTATCACTCATCTGCTACCTCACCAAATACTGCCGGGACTTCAACCTGGTCTTCGTGCCAAGCAGGAGCTAGCTTTTGTAAAGTTTCAAGAGTTAGTTTCTCGCTAGATTCCTCATCGGCTCTAAGTTTGGCCAAGGGTATCGTCTGTGATGGATGCGCAGAAGATAGCTTGGCCACGGCAGATAGCTGGTCTACGAACTCTAGTATCTCAGGTAACTGCTTGGCAAATTTTTCTTTTTCTTCAGCAGATAAAGTCAAACGCGAGAGCTTGGCCAAATGTGTAATATCTTCGTTAGAAATATCTGACATATCTTGGTTGAGTATACCTCAACCAGCCTCAAAAGTTAAAATCTGTGTTAATTCGCTCCTGCTGTTGACTTATAGCTAGTGGCAGGCATACCCATAGCAACTCCAGAAGAGACAAAAATTTGAACCGTTACCTAAAGCCGCTTGGTTCGACCGAAGTCCAGGGTGACCGTTGGGCGTTATTAATTCCTGAGGAGTGTATTAAAAAGGCTCCTTGACCACATCCGCTCGAAAGCGAAGAGTCAAAGAGCCAAAGGGATTGAGAGCCAATAGTCGAAAGACCAAAGGTCTCAGAATCAGCAGGAAACGACCTGGCGACCCTGACGCCAACTGCGCGGGTCCGCGATCGGACTGGCACCGAGGTACCAGCCGTCGTCCCAGCAGGCGTAGAGGTACCGGTAGTTGCCCAAGGGGATCAGAGTCGCTTTGCCGTCGTTAAGTAGCCGGCCTGGCTGACCTTGACCCTGAGCGGTGAGCATCGCCGCAACATGCGCGAGCGCTACCTTGACGTCCTTTTGGTCGCCGAGCTCCAGGAGAACCGGTTCAAAGTGTGTATCATGTCGGAATCTACTGGCCCGCAGGTCTACTGCTGGTATGTTCGTTTCGGTCGGCAGTTTCGTCAGGTCGTCATCGATATAGGAAAACTTGACCTTGGTGTTCCCCTCACCGAAGAAGGCCGCTGGGTCAAATGTCGTTACGCCCTCCTGACGGAAGACGCCGATCGGCTCAAGCAGATCGGAATCGACAGGCTGGACTTTGGAGCCTAGACGATGAAGAGCCGTTTGGAGCGATGCTAGCTTCGGATCGCGCTTGAGAGCACGGCCGAGGCTTTCTTCGTCCATAGCGTCAACGATTTCCTGGAAGCAAGCTCTAGCTTGATCCTGGATACTGAGAGTTGTAGGCACGATCTTCCTCCTTGTTGCCTTGAGATGTGCTTCTTAGAAACTTGGCGGTATTTCCAAAAAGCACACCTCAAACCCCTCTAGTAAAAGTGCTTGAACAATTTACCTTATTCTACCTGAAGAGTCAAGAGACTATGCAGTGATTCTGCCTCAGACAAAATCATTACTCCTCCCGGCTAGCAAGCCTTATCGGCTTTGGAGCTCGTAGTTATTGTCTGCTATCCAGAAACTGATGGGAAGTTAGAATTGGAATACTCCCATAAGCTCCTAAATCGAGCAGGTCATTATCACCAGAGATAATGTAATCGGCTCCTACTGCAGTAGCAAGTGCGAGAATATTGTTGTCAGAAATATCGCGTTTGATAATTTCGGGCACATCTTCTGGTTCGATCTTAACGAAAGTTTCCGCAATAAAACGCCCGGCTTCACTTGTCTGTTCCTGACTGAAAGAAAACTTCAGCTTAAGTACACGCTGAAGCTCGTTTTCAATAAAAGCCGAGGTGTAAATAATGGTTCCAGTTTCAATAGATCGGATAAGAAGCTCTTTTGGCTTGCCGCCAAAGACAATCGCCGACACCAAGACGTTGGTGTCAAGCACTATTTTCATTTTTTCGGACTTAACCTTCGGTGCGAACTTCGGAGATAAGGCGATCGACGTCAGTCGGTTTCAAACCTAGTTTCTTGGCCTGACGTGCTCCATAAGCATTCAGTTCCTCAAAACGCACGATGCTAATAAACCGGCGCAAGGCTTCGCGCATTAAGTCGCTACGACTACGATATTGCAGTTTAGCCACCCTATCGGCATCTTGGAGTAGTTCTCCTGGCAGGGAAAGATTAATCGTCTTAGTTTTCATCTTAATCTTAGCCTATACAAGCTTTGTATAGTTGTCAATTGGCTAACCCCACGAACTCTTGCTCGGTTATTATCTTTACCCCCAATTCTTTGGCTTTGGTAGCTTTTGAGCCAGCGTTCTCTCCTACCACGACGATATCGGTATTCTTGGAAACAGAATCATTCACATCCGCCCCAAGTTCGCGAGCTTTCTGCTGGGCTTCCGATCGGGTCATCTGCTGGAGGGCTCCTGTAAAGACAATAGATTTTCCAGATAATAGGCCAACGGCGGCTCTCTTAGCTAAGGTGACTTTCACCTCTTTTAGTAACCTGTCGACTAAATGTTGGTTTTCAATATGTGAAAAGTACTCGTGTATAGATTTGGCTACGATCGGTCCAATATCTGGTACTTCTTGAAAGCTTTTGAGTTTAGCGTGGCGGATTTTTTCTAAAGAGTTAAATCTTTGACTGATCGCTTCTGCAGTCTCTACCCCCACATGACGAATTCCTAGACCGTATAAGAACTGTCGCAGACCAACTTTTCGACGTAGCTCAATTGCCTTGACAATATTTTCTCCCGATTGCTCTCCAAAGCCTTCTAATTGAGCAATATCCCCAGCTTTGAGTTGGTATATATCTGCTTGATCAGCTATGAGTCCGGCATCATAAAGTTTGTCTATTACCTTTGGCCCAAGACCGACGATGTCAAAAGCGGCTTTGGTGGTGAAATGTCTAAGCTGTAGAATGCGCGAACCAAGACACGATTTGTTTGTGCAACGGTACGCTGCCTCACCCTCTTTTCGCTCGATAGGTAAGCCGCAAACTGGACAGGTCTTAGGGAAATTAAATGCTTTCTCCCTACCTGTTCTTAGATTCTCAACAGGTCCAACTACTTCAGGGATAACGTCCCCTGCCCGACGAACAATTACTGTGTCACCAATTAAAATATTCTTTTTCTTAATCTCATCCTCATTATGCAAAGTCGCCCGACTGACGGTGACGCCGTGAACTTCAATTGGTTCCAGTACCGCAACAGGCGTCATCGTTCCCTGTCGCCCAACCTGGATTAAAATATCTAGAAGCTTTGTAGTTACTTCCGTTGGAGCAAATTTAAATGCAATTGCTCCTCGAGGCGCCTTGCCAATAACTCCCAACTCTCTAAAGAGCTCCCTATCATCTAGCTGGACTACGACGCCATCGATCAAGTACGGCAACCCCTCACGAATCCTGTTAACGTGATGTTGGTAATCCAGAACCAGATTTAATGAACTAACGACTTTATTTTCTCTGGTGTTAGCACGGAAACCTAACCTCTCTAGCTCTAGATGTTCTTGGTGATGAAGCTTGTTAGGACTTGGTAGTAGTAATTGGTAAGCCATGAAGCTCAAGTCTCGTTTGGCAGTTAGTTTGGGGTCGAGTTGACGAACCGAACCTGCGGCCGCGTTACGAGGGTTGGCAAACAATGGTAAGCTCTTTTTTTCTCGTTCGGAATTAAGGCTTTCAAAGGAAGCCTTAGGCATATATATCTCACCGCGAACTTCCACTTCACCTTTAGACTCACTACGGAAGCGCAGGGGCACTGCTTGTATGGTTTTTACTTGCTCGGTAATATTTTCGCCAATATACCCGTCACCTCGAGTAGTTGCTTGGTAAAAAAGACCATTACGATACTTTAAGCTACAAGCCAGACCATCCATTTTCAATTCACAGTAGAAAGCCGACTTGGCAACTTTTGGGTTTAACTTAGTAATTCGTTCCAACCATTCTACGACTTCGCCTTCAGAGAATGCGTCGTTGAGTGACAGCATCGGCGTGTCGTGGGTAATTTTCTGAAATTTCGAGAGTGGTTCACCACCAACTCGTTGTGTTGGCGAATCAGCTGTAAGTAAATCTGGATATTCAGCTTCAATCTGCTTAAGTTCGCGGGCCAGCGAATCGTAAACGGCGTCAGTTACGCTCGGTTCGTCTAAGACGTAGTAATGGTGATTAAGCTCGTTAATCTTTTCGCGTAGTTTCTCGGCGCGCTTAGATGCTTCTGCTTGACTAGAAAAGGTCATGATGATTCCATTATAATTTAACTACAACGGCCATTAGGCCAACAGAGGAGTTCCGCAAGGGACTCCGTTTGCTTGATAATTCATAATTGTGAAAATCGACCGATAACTGATAACTGATAACTGAAAACTGAAAACTTGCCGACATTACATCTTTCTTAATTTATCGACTCTGTCGGCGATCGGTGGGTGGGTCGAGATTATGGTCGTCAGCCACGACTGTTTACGATCATCAACCCCGAACGGTTCGTTGATATACAGGTGGGCTGTCGCTCGGTTGACTCGTTTCATCGGCTGTTCGTACTTTTCAATTTTTTCTAGTGCTGTTGCCAATCCTTCAGGAAACCTGGTGAGTAGTGAGCCGGAAGCATCGGCCAGATACTCTCGTTTGCGAGAAATTGCCAGCTGGATTAGTTTGGCAAAAATCGGCGCCAAAATAGCCAGAGCAATACCAATCAGTATCAAATAACCGCCGCCCCGATTGTTATCGTCCCGGCCCCGAAACCACAACGAGCGCATAAAGATATCCGACAGTAGGACGATTACTCCCACCAGTGTTACTGTCACTGTCATCACTAAAATGTCGTAGTTGCCCACATGCGACAGCTCGTGCGCCAGAACCCCTTCAAGTTCGCGCTTTTCCATAATCTCCAACAGTCCTGTTGTCACAGCGATTGAGGCATGTTTGGGATTGCGCCCAGTCGCAAAAGCGTTCGGCGCCGGATCGTTAATGACATAGATTTTTGGTTTGGGCAGGCCGCTGGTGATCGATAGATTTTCAATAACACGATGAAGCTCTGGAAATTGAGCCGTGGGCGCAACTTTTGCCCCAGCGACGGCTAGCGAGACCGAATCAGAAAAATAATAGCTGAACCAGCTCTGAAAAACGGCAATGGCGACGGCAATAGAAAGTATCGCCTGTGACTCGTAAACATAGCTAAACGCCCAACCAACTCCAATGATAAAAATTGAGAAGAATAGAAAGAGGTAAACTGTCCGCCGTTTATTGGAATCGATTTGGTTATACATAACAGCTCTATTTTACCAAGAACCGCCGCCTTCGCCACCGCCCGAGAATCCGCCGCCACCCGCTTACTTGACTGTGAAGATCTGCTGAACCTGCAGTAGGACTTTGTTGATCTTCGCCGGCTGTAGCCGACCGATAATCTGCTGGGCGGCTTTAGCTTCGATCGTAAAAAGTTTATCTGGCCGAATATAGCTAGTCAGTGGCAATCCTCCAGAGACGAAATCAGAATCCGTAAGCTCAACTGACGAATCGCCACTGTAAGACTTGGAAGTTATCTGGCAGAGAATAAGATCTCCAAAATCTACCTTTGCCAGCACTACTGATGGCCGTAATTTACCATTCTTGAAGTTAGAAAATGGGAAGAAGGTTGTAACAACCGAACCTACTGCAAGCTCGCCCATGCTTCGTCTTCTTCGGGTCTATTCCAGTCTCTGCCGAGAACTTTTTCGCTCATTACGGCAGTATCGCTTGCCATCCAGGCCTCACGCGCGCTTTTTTCAGGTGTAACAATCCTTATCTCGCCTTTTTTCACCTTCAATTCAACCTCGGTGCCAAGGCCGCTATCAGCCAGAAGAGCTTTTGGAATTCTCACTCCCCTAGAATTACCAATTTTTATTATTGATGTTTTCATGATGTAATTACATTGTAGCTACATTGGTATTGGCGTCAAGATGTAATTTTACCAACTCCCGCCACCTCCACCACCACCGCCGCCACCCGAGAATCCACCACCACTCGAGCTCGACGGCGAGCTAGCTAAACTGTTGCCCATTTGTGATGAAAGCGAGCTAATTGCTGAATCAATATTTGCAACGTCGAAGCCAGCCCCCCCTATGTACCAGAGAGGTACGATCATCGGAATGTTTTTTTCTAGGTATAGTTGCTGGCAGGCCTTGATCCACTTGCCGGTCAAACCAAAAGCCACGGCGTAAGGTAAATATTTTTCAAAAATATTCTCTTGTTCGTAGAACTTCATACGGTGTTTATCTACCTTACTGATATATTCCTTAAATCCTCGCAACTCCCAGTAGGCCTTTGCTCCTTCTGGAGTTCGGCGATCCATTATCAGAGCGAAGACGAAGCTAATGATTCCTGTTAGCACCAATGCCCAGCCTGCTGAGGCAAACCCCATTGATGCAACATAAATTCCACCGATGAAAGTAATAAACGCAAAAATCATTGTGCCACTCTTCCGAGTGGATCCTTCTTTGTCTAGTAGGCCTTGGGAGACAAGAATAGTCTGACCAGAAGCCTCGACGTCTTTAATCACTGTATAGAAGTGGTCGTGCTGGTCAGAAATTTTAGTTGTCTCTCCTGGTTTAACATTGCCGAAAAGCTGTTCTAAGATAGTCGTCTCATAGCTCTTGAGGTTGGAGGTGTCGTAATCAAGTAATGTTAGCAAGTAATCCTTACGCTTAAGAAAGCCTCCTGGAACTTCTGCGATCGTTAAACACTTCTTGACTGCCAGATCGATGATAGTGGCAGTTAGAAATTGTGACCTAAGCTTACCCATCGTCTCTAGAAGTCCAGCTTCGAGTGGGCTCATACCTCGCGGTGGCTCGTACTGCACCATTTCTGGATTATTAAGCTTTGGATCTCGGCCTTTTCGACTCCAGAGTAAGTAGAGAAAGATGAAGGCTAGTATCGGCAGGAGAAACCATAGGTAAGCACCGTAGCGATCGAAGAATGTTGGTTGGTATGGCACTACAATACCAGAGGGAAAACTGGCATAAAGCGTTGTCCCGATTCCAGGAATTAGTGTTTTGTTGCTTTCGACTGCGTATTGGGGTCCGTCTGTACCGTCAGCAACATCGAGAGTCGAGTATGTATTGGTTGGACTACCGAGAAACCCGTCATAAAGTTTCGCTGTGATTTCTGTGGTCTTAAGGCTAGCGGGCAGGGTAATAATTCCGAGAAAATGGTCGATCGGTAACTGCCAGAAATTTCCATTGAGGTTCCAGTTCAAGATAGACTTACCATCCTGATCGTAAGTAGCGTTATGGACAACGTACTCAATCTTATAGTCGTTGATACCAGAAATGGTGGTATTAGGGTCGCCTATCTTCCAGGTTAGAGTATGATTAGCTGAATCTTTAATTGTTTCGTACTGGTGATTCGCACTTGATTCGTTGGTGATTGACACCTTGTCGATTCTGGTTTTGTTATAGAAGCCATCGGGGCGCGTTACTTGTGTGGGCAAGATACGGAAAATACCGTGTTTGCTTGGTAAGTTACCGCAATCCACTTTCAGAAATTCCGTGACCGCTAAGGTTGCGTCAGTATTAAGCGTGTATCTACCTTGAAAATCACGTATTACACAGTCGCTAGTCGGCTCTGTTGCCTTGGCTGGTACAACTACCAGAAATGGTAAAACAACAAAAATGAAGATACTGAAAAAGAAGGGCAGGCATACTGTCCGGCGTTTGTTGGAGTCCATTCGGTTGTACATAGTCATATTTTAGGTTAAAAAGAGGGTGACTTCCAATCCCCGTAGGAGAACGCACATGGAAAACAATGACCTCGAGAAGCAACCAGAGCTCACTGAGGAAGAACGAGCAGAGCTCCGGCGAATAGCGAAATTGAAGAACTACGCAGATGTGCCTTGCGACGGATGTGGCCACTACACGCTCCGCCGATGCGGCGTCTCGCTCACATGCGACATTTGCGGCGAGTCAAGCTCTGCCGACTAGCTTCAACCCCATTCTTGACAGGTCGTCGCGAGACGGCCTGTACTAATTTTAGAACGCGACTTTGACGGGTTCTTTTTCGGCCTGATTGGCCACTTCGAAGAATTCACGCTTGGCGTAGCCGAGCATTCCAGCGAAAATCGAGGTTGGAAAAACTTCAATCTTGATATTGAAGTCTCGAACGTTAGCGTTGTAGAAGCGTCGTGAAGCCTGAATCTTGTCTTCGGTATCAGTTAACTCAGTTTGAAGCTGAAGGTAGTTCTGAGAAGACTTTAGATCAGGATAGTTTTCCGAGACAGCAAAAAGAGATTTCAGGGTGTCCGAAAGCATATTTTCTTTTTCGGCTTTATCTGCCATGCCTTGAGCTGCCATCGCTGCCGTGCGAGCTTCGGTGACTTTGATGAACACCGTTTGCTCTTGCTTAGCAATTCCCTTAACTGTTTCCACGAGATTAGGAATCAAATCGTAACGACGCTTGGTCTGAACATCAATATCGCTCGCAGCTTCATCGGTGCGGTTTTTAAGTGTTACCAAGCTATTGTAAGTGGCAATTAACCACAGAAGGAAGAGGACTACTAGGCCGAGGATGATCCATAGATACATATTAAATAAATGTTAACTGCAACTTAATCAATTTGCAAGCCATCCGTTGGTTTGGAATCCAAAAATGGCAGTATGGATTGCCAGCCTGTTCTGGAACCTCGAAGTGAAAGAATAAGCAGGATGAGTAACGTCGCGACAGCAATCATAAGAGCGCCCAAAATAATCATTAAGGGGGCTCGGAGCTGTTTTGCTACACCTGTTGGGGCGCTAACAACTTCCTCAGCTTCTTGGAGGGTTATAAGAGAATCGCTTGCCACTGGCATAAATCCAGTATACCAGCTCCAAACTGTCTTACTTGTTCGCCAATTCTAATGCTTTGGCCAGAACCGGATCACTGTCGGAATTTTTGTCGCCCTCAACGACGACGTCTGGATCAATGCCTTTTTTGCTTATTTGACGGTCGTTAGGAGTCAGCCACTCAGCAATTGTTAACCTAAGGGCAGCTCCAGCCTTTAGTGGAATAATGTCTTGAACAGAGCCTTTACCAAACGTTTTTTGTCCAACCAACGTCGCCCGTTTGTGGTCTTGTAGGGCTCCTGAGAGAATCTCGGCCGCTGAGGCGGATCCACCGTTTACTAGAATAAACAACGGCGTGTTAGGCATTACCGGCACGTCGGTTGAACGGATTAGCTCTGTTCGTCCATCCTTGTAGCGTTCTTTCACCACAACGTTAGGAGCGATGAATTGTCCAGCGATTGGGGCGACAGCGTCCAAGTAGCCACCAGGATCGTTACGTAAATCTATAATTACAGCTTTTGGCTGACTCTTAGCTAGCTCAGCAACGCCCTTCTTTACTAGCTCAACGGTGTCGTCGCCAAATTGACGGATTTCAAGAAAGCCGATATTGCCGTCAAGCATTTTTACATCAACACTTTTAATGTGGATTGCGTCTCGTGTGATTGTCAGCTTAATTGGATCGCTGACTTTTGGTCGAGCCACCTCGAGAGTAACGGTTGTTCCTTTCGGGCCACGAATCTTTGAAACAGCTTCATCAACTATCATGCCCGAAGTAGATTCGTCATTAATTTTCAAAATAATATCCTTGGCTTTCAGGCCAGCTGTTGAGGCTGGAGAGCCGTCCAGTGGCGCCACAATTGTTATGAGACCATCTTTTTGCGTTAGCTCAGCACCTATACCCTCGAATTGGCCTTTTAATTCGTTGTCTAGATCCTTTCTCGCCTGAGCCGGTAGATACATGCTAAACGGATCTCCTAAACTCTGGACTAAACCAGCCACAGCCCCTTCAGAGGCTTTAGATTGGTCTACGGACCCAACAAAGCGACGATTGATAATGTCGTAAACCTGCCAGAATTGATTAAGGTCTAGCTTCTGTCTGCCGTTGGTAACCGTTGTGCCAAGAATATAACCTGCGCCAAGTACAAAAAGAAACGCGATTACTAATAGTGAGTGTTTGAGGTATCTAAATTTTGGTTTCACCGAGAGCTTTGGTAAGTTGTTGAATTGTTTCATCTTGTTCTGGAACTAATTCAATAACCCCTCCACCGAGTAATTGGCCCGACTTAGAGTAAAAGACGATAGACTGTCCTGAAGTAAGAGCACGAACCGGCGTAGAGAATTCGACTGATAACCTTGATCCGACCTTGACTGCAGTAACGACCTCATCTTTCTGACGATAGCGGATTTTTGCTAGTCCCTCAAATGTATGACCCTCCAATGGGGAAAGCCAATTCAGAGAACCAGCTATTAATTTGCTACCAAAAGTTTGGGAGTCTGCCCCTACAATTAAACGATTTTTTTTGATATCTTTAGCGATTACGAAAAGAGGTGGGACGTCCCCGGTCCAATCAACCGACCCAGCCGCTAAACGTTGACCGATAGTGTAAAGTTCAACGCCTTCATGGGTAGAAATCTTTCTGCCGTCAACTAAGTAGACGTCACCTGGTTTTGTTTTTACCTTTGATACTAAAAACTGCCTAACTTTTAACGGACCG
>JANLIQ010000026.1 GCA_024654065.1 Candidatus Berkelbacteria bacterium
ACCACGAAGTATCTTACTCAATCCAAGTAAAAGACGAGTTAGTACTGGTAGCGTTGCTCCAGATTCAGTAAAAATGCTCTGTAGAGACGGAATGACAAAAACAACGATTAAGACTAAAACAGCAATCAACAAGCAGAAAATAACGGCCGGATAGATCATGGCGCCCTTAACCTTGCCCATAAGGTCAGCCTCCTTCTCCTGCTGCTCGGCTAAGTTTAATAACACCTCTGATAGTTGACCTGTTTGCTCCCCAGCCTTGATAACGGCCGTATATACATCAGCAAATACCTTGGGGTGTCGGGTCATAGCCTTAGAAAGGACTGTTCCACCTCTAACTTGCTCAATCAAGTCATGGATGACCTCCCGGAAATATTTGTTTTCGGTTTGACGACCTAAAGACTCCAGTGCCTTAACAATGGATAACCCGGCCTTAATCATTACGGCGAGCTGACGAGAAAAGATAATTTTCTCTTTAAGAGGAACTTTCTTGCGTTTGAAATCAAGGCTTAGCAAAGAGTGAGACTTTTCCTCATAGGGGGAGATATGTAGAACTATCAGACCCTGAGCACGTAAGGTTTTGTTGGCTTGGTTTATATCTTCCGCATGAAGCTCACCTTTTGTAGTTTTAGATTCCCCAGGCTTTTTAGCCTGATATGTATAGATTGGCATCCTAGTCGCGAGCAACGCGCCAGACTTCTTCGATAGTTGTTAGTCCCTGGAAAGCCTTGAGAATTCCGTCCTGCTTCATCGTGATAAGCCCTTCTTGTTTGGCAAGATTCATGATTTCACTGGTACTAGCGTGCTTAAGAGTAAGCTGTTTAATAGGTTCGGACATATTAAGAATTTCATAAATTCCAATTCGGCCAGTGTAGCCACTATTACCGCAAGCATCACAACCTTTCCCAGCATAAAACTTATTACTTTTTTTTGCGGTAGACTTCTCTGGTTCAGGTAGAGCATCAATCTCGGTTTTAACAGTCTCTACGTCCTCGGGCTTAACAGGAGCTTCTTGACGGCATTTATCACAAATCTTGCGACACAAACGCTGACCGACCACGGCATTAAGAGATGAAGTGATCAGAAATGGTTCAATACCCATGTCTAACAATCGGGGGATAGCGCCACCAGAGTCATTCGTGTGTAAGGTAGAGAGCACTATATGGCCAGTTAGGGCAGCATTAATAGCAATATCTGCTGTCTCTCGGTCTCGGATTTCTCCTACCATTACTACGTCTGGGTCTTGCCGAAGAATTGAACGAAGACCAGAAGCAAAGGTAAAGTCAATCTTGGCATTAACCTGACTTTGGTTTACTTGAGGCATCCGGTACTCAACCGGATCTTCCATGGTGATGATGTTAATATCATCAGATTTAATTTTGTTAATTATTGCGTATAAAGTGGTAGATTTACCGGAGCCAGTTGGACCAGTAACGAGTATCATGCCGTGGGCCTTTTTAACATTGTCGTTTATGGAGGCTAAATTACGGCCTTGAATTCCCTGATCTTCAAAGCTCATCACACCCTTGGAATGCATTAAGACACGGGCGACAACCTTCTCGCCGTTAACAGTTGGTAACGTTGAGATACGAAAATCTACTTTATCGCCATCTAGCATAATTTGGATTCGACCATCCTGAGGTAGGCGAGTTTCATCAATTTTCATATTAGAAAGAATCTTTACTCGTGAGACGATTCCGGCCTGGACTTGCTTAGGCAGAGTTAGAACCTTACGAAGAACACCGTCTACTCTGAAACGAACCTGGACCTCCTCTTCGAGTGGCTCGATATGGATATCTGAGGCTTTTTCACGAACAGATCTTTTTAGAAGTGAGGCAACGATCTTTGCCGCTGGGGAGGTCTCAGTAATCTCCTCATCATCTTTCTTCTCTGCCTCTTCCTTTTTCTCATCCACAGTCTCTAACTCTTCGCTAGACTCCACTAACTCATTTAAGTCAGATTGAAGTGAGGTGTACTGATCAAGTATGTGATTAACATCATCTTGAGTAGTAATAAAAGGCTTAACAATCTTACCGGAGGCCTTACGAAGGGCGCTAAACGCTTCTTCGTTTTCCGGGTCCGTCATACCAACGAATAACGTCTTACCTTCGAGAGCAAACGGCACTGCTTGGTACTTACGAGCCAACACCTCTGGTATTTGGGCAAGAATTTCCTTGGGAATTGTCTTACCCGTTAGCTCAATAAACTGAACATCAGAAGCCCGGTTCTGTAACGAGCCAGTTCTAAAGTTTTGTTGGACATTCGCTTCGGCTACTTCGGTTGG
The DNA here is from genome assembly GCA_024654065.1 of Candidatus Berkelbacteria bacterium. Classification (GTDB taxonomy): domain Bacteria; phylum Patescibacteriota; class UBA1384; order 2-12-FULL-50-11; family 2-12-FULL-50-11; genus JANLIQ01. The sequence goes on from JANLIQ010000026.1 coordinate 2,282, forward strand.
TTGGCCGACCAATGGCTTCAATTTATCGTCAACCGTAAAATCTGGCGTTGTCGTTGCCGACAAAGTAATATTTTGTTTTTTGCCATTTAAATTGGTTTGAACTTTACGAGCAGGAAGACGTAAAAGTTTAAACTCACCAAAACCTGGCAGCTCTACTTTATCTCCCTCAGCTAAACACTCACCAATAATATCTGTCGCACCTTTTAGGTATGCACGAGCTCGAAAAGGTGGTTGCCCGCTTTTCTTGGCTAAAATTTTCACCACATCGTTAGTAACAGCCATTTCCCTCCTTGACCATAGATTTATCGTAGCAGGGAAAGGTTTGTTATGAAACAAGACTACTGGCAAATCACCCTTTGATATTTACTGGTAATTTTGGCAGTATCAAGACACGATGTCTTCCTTATACAGAAAGTACCGACCGAACCAATTTTCCGAGCTTGTAGGGCAGGATCATATCCGTGGCTCGATTGAAGCCATGCTTAAAAGCAACCAGATCGGTCATGCGTATCTTTTTTCTGGACCAAGAGGAACTGGAAAAACAACTCTTGCTCGATTACTTGCCCGAGCTGTTAATTGCGTTGGAAAAAAGAAAGGTGTTGAGGCTTGCGGCGTATGTGAGATTTGTCTAGAGATCCAAAACGGCCAGTCAGTTGATGTGATGGAGATCGACGCCGCTAGTAATCGTGGCATTGATGATATCCGAGAACTTAGAGAAAAAATCACTTTTGCTCCAACACGTTCCAAATACCGAGTTTATATCATCGATGAAGTTCATATGCTTTCAAAAGATGCCTTTAACGCTCTTTTGAAGACCTTAGAAGAACCACCAGCTCATGCAATTTTTATTCTTGCGACAACAGAATTGCATAAAGTTCCAGAAACAATTATCTCTCGTTGTTTGAGGTACCAGTTTCACCGAGCGACCCCGGACAAAATCGTAAGCATTCTCAAAGAAATAGCAGTTAAAGAGGGGATAAAGCTAGAAGATGACGCTGCCCAATTACTAGCAGAAAGAGCCGAAGGATCGTACAGAGATGCCTTGAGTTTACTGGGTAACGTTAGTGGCGAAAAGGATCTGAATGCCGCTAACTTACGAGTGCTTATTGGTTTGCCGAGCGCGGAAGTTGTAAGTCAACTACTCTCGGCCGTTGCAAACGGAAAACCTCAAGTTGTTGCAAGTTTACTTAAAGGATTTGTTCAAGAAGGATTGGATGTTGGAGTACTAGTACGCTCCATGGCAAACAGCTGTCGAGAACAAATTTTCAGCTCCCAGGGCGCTGATGTTGGAGTAGCGGCACCGTTACTAGAAGAATTACTGGTCGCCCTGGCTAAAGCACGACAATCAATTGATGCTACTTCATTGCTTTGCGCAAGCCTAATTTCTGCAAGCTTGGCACGTGTTAGTACCGGGTCTCAGGAGGCGTCCTTGGTAGTAACTAACGAACCTTCCAGTAGTTCAGTTACCGATCTAAGCGAAAAAGAATTACCTTCAGCACCCGCAGTGGATACCGTTAGTGCAACGCCTGTTAAAGTGGACGACACCGGAGCATTCTGGCCAAGCTTTCTCGCCGCTGTACACGAAAAAAATCATGCATTATATGCCGTAGTTAGTTCAGCTAATTTTGAGGGGCTGACCGATGATAAACTAATTATTGCCGTAAAATTTAGGTTCTACTCGGAGCGCCTCTTTGAACCGAAAAACAGAAATCTAATTGAAACAATTGCTAGTTCCATTACTGGTCGTAAATTAGTTTTGGAATGCCTTGTTAAAGCCGACCTTGACTCCGGAACTAATAAAGAAGAAGACTTACTAAGCACGGTCGTCGAAGTATTTGAAATTAACGAGTAACAATGGCAGATAAAAATATTGGTAAATTACCACCTCAAAATTTAGAAGCTGAATCCGCTGTACTGGGCGCGGTTTTAGTTAACAAAGAAGCGATGGATAAAGTCGCCGATATTCTAATTTCCGAAGATTTTTACAGTCAGGCTAACCAAACCATCTTCCGGGCGGTACTGCGATTGTACGAGAAACGCTCACCAATAGATTTAGTCACCCTAACCAACGAGTTAGAAGGAGTTAAAGAACTTGATCAAATTGGTGGTCCTGCTTACTTAGCGGACTTGGTAAACTCAGTTCCAACAGCACTGCACGTTATTCATTACGCCGAAATCGTTGGCCAGAAATCTGTTTTAAGACGAATTCTTAATGCTGGGCAAAAAATTGCCGAACTAGGTTACGACGAAGACAAGGAGGTCCAGATTATTATGGACGAGGCGGAATCTGCGCTCTTCAATGTTTCGCGCAAAATGGTCTCTGATAACTTTCTCCCAATTTCAGATATTCTTGCCGCTAGTTTTGACCGTATTGACCGACTCCACCGAGAAAAAGGACTACTACGAGGTGTAACAAGTGGCTTCAGGGAACTAGATAACAAACTCTCCGGTTTCCAGCCATCAGATTTGATTATTCTTGCTGCTCGACCCTCGATGGGGAAATGTGTCGCTGGCCAAACCCAGATTCTGAACCCAGTTACGGGTGCTCTCAAGTCCGCCCGTCAGCTAGTAGAAGCAAAACAAGGCGAGGTTATCACACTCGACAACAAACTACGGTTCCAGTCGGTCAAACCAAAATGCTTCGTTGCTGATGGTGTTAAGCCAACCTACAAACTGCGTACCAGCGCTGGTCGCGAGATAGAAGCAACCCTTCCACACCCGTTTTTAACTATCACTGGTTGGAAGCATCTAATCGAGTTGAAGGTGGGCGATCGAGTAGCAACCTCCAAAGAACTACCATTTTTTGGTCGCCAAAAGCTACCAAAGCATCAGATAAAAGCACTGGCATACTTTATCGCTGACGGATCGCTAGACCAAGCAACGCCAAGATTCACCAATGTTAACCCGGCAATTATCGCTGACTTCCAAGAAAGTATGGAGAAATTTGGAGCCAGCGTGCGGGTCCGTCGTCAAGACTCTCAGGGCACAAGAGCACCCAGTTTCTCGGCAGTTGTTGATGGTGAGATCTATCGCCAAGCCAGGGTGCTCTGGTCAGGAAAGTTCCGCACCTATTTCGCTCGTCACGACCAAGCAATCCGCCAAGCCTTACGTCAGCTAGGTCTGTCTGTGACCAATATCTATGCCTGGCAGAACGCTACTGCCCAACCGGGCTCGATTGTTACCAACCGACTAAGTAAGATCCTGGTGGACTTTCCCCGACCGGACTTTTTCCATCGAGCCAATCCGGTCACAGAGTTCCTAACGAACCATCGTCTAATCGGTGCAACGGCTGCGACTAAAGTACTGCCTGAAGCAATATTTACCTTACCCAAAAAACAGCTTGCCCTCTTTCTGAATCGACTTTTCAGTTGTGACGGCACTGCCTATGTTGCAAACTCTGGGGGAAAGCCATTTCCAGTGATCGCTTACGCTAGTATCTCCGAGCTGCTTATTAAGCAGGTTCAACATCTATTGACCCGTTTTGGGATAGTGAGCACGATCCGTCGGAAGAAGTCTCGACTCAAAGGAAAAGTCTTCCCCAGTTTTGAATTAGAGATCCACGGCCGAAGTGATCTACTAAAGTATTGCGATCAGATAGGCATTTTTGGCAAAGAAATGGCCGTAGCTAAAGTGCGTTTGGAAGTGGTAAAACATCGTTCTGGTTTCACCAAAGATTCGCTGCCAGTAGAGGTCTGGCAAATAATTGATCACTATCGAGCTAATCGTTCTTGGCGAAGTATCGCGATCGAGATGGGACTACCGGAATCTCACAATTTTCACCCTTATAAACGCCAGCCATTGCGGGAAACTGTCGGACGGTTTGCAAAAGTGTTCAAGTCCCAAGAGTTAGAGCGGCTCTGTGATAGCAGTATTTACTGGGATCGAGTTGTCTCTATTGAACCAGCTGGAATGCAAGCAGTCTATGATTTGACAATTTCCGATACTCACAATTTCGTTGCTAACGATTTTGTTGTTCACAATACAACGCTCGCTCTTAATTTTGCCCTTAATGCTGCCGTTAAGGCTAAGGTACCTGTTGGATTCTTTTCGATGGAGCAGTCCCGGGAACAAATTGTCGACAGACTGCTCTGTGCCCAAGCGATGGTAGATGGTTGGAAGCTACGTACCGGAAACTTGAGCGAAAGCGACTTTCCAGCCATTGGTATGGCTATGGGAACTCTAGCTGAAGCCCCAATTTTTATTGATGATTCGCCGATTCTGACACCGATTGAAATCCGGACTCGGGCTCGTAGATTGCAAGCAGAAAACAAACTCGGCTTGATAGTTGTCGACTACCTACAGCTATTAGCAACCCAACGCGGTTATGGTAGTGACAACAGAGTTCAGGAAGTCTCGGAAATTTCTCGATCACTGAAAGCGATTGCTCGTGAGCTTAATGTGCCCGTAATCGCCCTATCTCAGTTGAACCGATCCGTGGAAAGCCGGGAGAAGAAAATGCCTCAGCTTTCGGACCTGCGAGATTCTGGTTGTTTGGCTGGCGATACACTAATCGTTCGGGCTGATACCGGCGAAAAAGTGACAATGAGTGAACTGGCTAGACGCTCCAACCAATCACCGATCCCAGTTTTCTCACTCGATGAAAATTATCGCTTAGTATCCCGACCACTGACCAAAGCATTTTCAAGCGGTCGCAAAAAAGTCTTCGAACTTAAAACTCGTTCAGGCCGTTCGATTAAGGCTTCTGCTAATCATCCCTTCCGCAAAATTGACGGCTGGCACAGATTGGATAGCCTGGCCATTGGTGACAGAATCGCAACCGTGACCAAATCCGAGATTTATTGGGATGAGATAGTTTCGATAGCCTTAATTGGTGTCGAAGAGGTATATGACGCAACGGTGCCGGGAACTCATAATTTTGTCGCTAACGACATTATTGTACATAATTCGATTGAGCAGGATGCGGATGTTGTAATGTTTATGTATCGCGAGGATTACTACGATAAAGACACTGAACGTAAGGGGGTGACTGACATTCTCATCCGCAAGCATCGTAACGGTCCGATTGGGGAAGTAGAACTTCACTTTAAAGCCGAGCACGCCCGCTTCTACGACATCGACCGGAAAAAAATCCAGGCAAAATAAAGCCCGCCAACCAGGAGTCGGCGGGATGTGGTCGGAGTCAGAGTTACCAACTATAGATGGGGCGGATCCTTTCTTCCAGGAGCTGGCGCATTAACTTCATCCCCTCGACAAGAACTTCGAGCGAGTGGCGGTCATCTTGCTCAAACTGATCCAGGCCGGGACCGTCACTATAAGCCCGTAGGCTTAAGGTGTCGAAAGACCTTACTGCACCTGAAAAATAGTAACCATCCCTCCATAGATCGGCTGCCTTGCAGGCGTAGCTGGCTGGTTCGCCGCGATCGCCACCACCGTCACTTGTGGCTATCATCAACCGCCATAGCGAGACATGGACCTTTGGCGATATTGGACAATCCTCGTTCTTAAGTGCGTCCCAAACCAGTTGCCAAACTCCAAACCACAGCTCATAGTCATGGGCTAGGAGACGGCAGGTGCAGGGATCGAGAAGCTCTCTTTGACAAGCGTAACGAACGGCACCCGCAATAGATACTGCGACCCATTCAGGACCGTGTGGACAAAGACTCTCTTCAAACCCGCCGACCACCAATGCCCGGAAGACCGAGCGGTCGAACCTTTCTTGTTTTTCGTACTGAGGGTAGTCCGGCCTACCCCTGAAGGTGTGGGGAACCCCCGGTACCTTGTCGTAGCTTGGCAGGTCTGACGCCCGCTTAGGCAAACTGACTTGGAGCAACCCTTCGGGTTGCGGTGCAACTATCGTTTTCTTTTTCATAACCGCAAACTCCTTAAAAGCAATGTGAGGTGCTAATGAAGATATACAGTATCGAGTGGCGTAAATCAAGCTCGTTGCTCACACGGGTTATATCAGCTACGCTGGGCGCTGCATGAAGGGAGATTTGTTTGAGGGTTTGAATCCACCACAGCAGGAAGCGGTAAAATCGACCGAAGGACCGGTTCTAATTTTTGCTGGGGCTGGATCGGGTAAAACCAAGTGTCTGACGCATCGACTCGCAAATATCATTGAGACCAGCAAGGCTAAGTCAGGGGAAATCCTTTTGGTGACGTTCACAAATAAGGCAGCGCAAGAGATGTCACACCGTGTTCTTAAGCTTCTTGGCCAAGAGCACTTATTAGAAGTTAAGCACAGCCAGCTCGCCATTCGTCGGCTCTTGCCCTGGGTCGGGACATTCCACTCTATTTGTGTTCGGATTTTACGAAACGAAGCGACTAATATCGGCCTGAGCCAAAACTTCACCATCTACGACACCTCCGATACCCTGTCGCTCATCCGCCAGATCCTCAAGGAAATGAATCTGGATAGTAAGCAGTACTCGCCGCAGGCCATTAAGTCGATCATAGGCTCGGCTAAAAACGAGCTAATGACTCCGGAGCAGTATGCTCCGTACGCGGAAGGGCATTTCCAGGGAATTGCGCTCGAGGTCTACAAGAAATATCAGGCCGAACTAAACAAAGTTGGGGGATTGGATTTTGACGATTTGATTATGCGGACAGTCAAAATGCTGGAGACCGACAGTACTATTCGGGCGCAATATCAAGAGCGATTCCGTTATGTCATGGTCGACGAGTACCAAGACACCAACCAAGCGCAGTATCGTTTAACCCAACTCTTAACCAACCCCAAGACCAAAAACCTCTGCGTGGTCGGGGACGACCTACAGTCGATTTACGCCTGGCGCGGGGCCAATTTCCAGAACATTTTGAACTTTCAGAAAGACTTTCCTGGCGCTTCAGTCTTTAAGCTTGAGCAGAACTATCGTTCGACAAAAACAATCCTTTCTGGAGCCGGCCACATTATCGAGCGCGTCAAGCGAAAAAGCCAGAAAGTACTTTGGACTGACAACGAAGCCGGACCACCGATTACTATTTTCGAGGCCAACAACGCTTACGGTGAAGCTGACTTCATCTGTAGCGAAGTCCGTACGCTTCGTGGTCTGGGTTACGATTGGAACGATTTTGCTGTCTTGTATCGAACGAACGCCCAGTCTCGCGTTTTGGAAGAAGTCTTGCTGGCCGAAGGTCTGCCGTACCGACTCGTCGGTGCCATCCGTTTCTATGAGCGCAAAGAAGTCAAGGACATGCTGTCGTATTTGCGTTATATCTTTAATCCTGACGATTCGGTGGCGATGGCGCGTATTGTCAATGTTCCGCCACGAGGAATCGGTCCAGCCGCCCTTAAAAAGGGGAGTGCGAAACTTGAAAGTTTTTATGAGGCGATGGCTAGCATAAGAGAAAAAGCTTTAGTTGCGTCCCCATTAGCGGCGCTGGAGCTGATAATTAAAGAAACTAAGTATCAAAAGTTTCTCGACGATGGCTCTCCAGAAGGAGAGGAGCGTTGGCAGAACGTAGAGGAACTCCTTAACCTAGCTAGCGAATTCGAAAGACTGGAGGAGTTCCTGGAACACGTTGCCTTAGTAAGCGACGTAGACAACTACGACGGCACATCTGACGCCGTGACCTTAATGACTCTGCACTCTTCCAAAGGCCTAGAATTCACCGTTGTTTTCATGACCGGCTTAGAAGAGGGACTATTTCCCCATATGCGTTCGCTTGAGGATGATAACGAGATGGATGAGGAGCGTCGTCTTTGTTACGTAGGTATGACCCGAGCTAAAAAAAGACTGTATATGACTCATGCCCGTTCCAGAATAATTCATGGCGGCCTGACATCGACCTTACCAAGCCGATTTTTACGAGAAATAGACGAGAGTTTAATAGATAGAATTTAAGTGCTCCCCCTGGCCTGAGTTGGCCGGGGGGATGCAGAGAGGTGTCGGCTAACCGCCGCAGTAGCTCGAAGGACGGATCCACTTCAGTCTAGGGTCGACCAACGTTTGCTGGCGGAGCAGTTTCGGCGACTGTTGGTGGACACGAAACATGTGCGGTGCGGGTGGACCCGCGAAGACGATGAACAGGTTCGTCAAACTCATCAGTCCCTCCCTTGAGTCTCTGGGACCCAAGATGAGATAATCTTATACCCTCAAGTCAAATCTTTCCATTTCTGTCTTGAACTGTTATGGAGGAAAGCTAAAATTAAACCATGGATATGAAACAAGAAGATCTTAGGAATTTGAGAAACGAGGTTTTAGAGAGAGCAAAGGCCATACACCAAATGATCAACTTAGCCGTTGTATTAGGAGCAGGTTTCCTAGTCGCTTCGTTTTGGCTCGGAGAAAGAATAAATGCCGAAAGCTTCCAAGTATACATCTTGCTTATTCCAATAATTTTCGCTGGGCTTACTTTCAATTACCAGGCAAACCAAATGACCCTAGAGGCTGTTGCCGGCTACGTCAGGGGAATAAGCCCTGGTTGGGAAGAGTATTATGGTTCCCACAAACAAAAAGTACAACTAACCAGTTTTTTAAAAGTGTTGCCGCTATTACTGCCTCAACTGCTACCTCTGTTTTTCTTTGAAAGTCGATTAATACAACCTTTTTTATGGTGGGTGGATATAGTCCTATTTTTACTAGTATTGTTTAACTTCCGATATAAAGCCTTCCGATATTGACATTAGTTGGGCGTTCGCTAGTGTAGAAACTACGCAAAACAATGACGACCACGAAGAAGTGGGGGGTGGGAAGTTTATTAATTTTGGCATTGGGCCTACTGGCCTTTTTCACGTTAACCTTACCGGAGGGTAAGAATAATCAGACCTTTGCTCAAGACGCAACATTAATTAGTGCTTCTACCGACTATCATCCGACAGATGTTTTTTCCGTTGTCCATAAAGCGGATTCTCTTGCTCAAGCATTCCAGGCAGCTGGAGTTGATTACTTTCCGGAAGATAAAGTCTCGTATTTTCCTGATCCTAATCTAGGAATTGGGACAGTTATTACTGTTCAAAGAGCCTTACCGATAACAGTAATTGATGGCAAGAAATCACGAACACTACGAACCTGGCAGACCACAGTGGGGAGTTTACTCAAAGAAAAAAAGATCGAACTTGGTAACGACGACGAGATTGCCCCGTCTCTAGTAACAGCCCTAACTAAAAATATGACGCTAACCATTACTAGGGTAGCGAGAACTAATATAACCGAAACTAAAGTAGTACCCTACCAAACAAAAATCGAGAAAGATTACAACCAATTTGTTGGTGGACAAACTATTTTAAAGGCCGGCAAGAACGGCCAATTAGAAGAAACTTACACGTTGATAAGGAAGGATGGTGAGCTGATTAGTAAGACGCTAATTTCAACTAAGACAACTCTTGCTGCCGTTACGGCTGTTGTCCGTCAGGGCGGTCTCAATCCCGTGCCAAGTCAGTGTATTAGCATGAAAGATTGGGTAGTCGAAGCGAGTAGACGCAATGGTATTGACCCAAATGCGCTCTTCTACAGGGTCGTTAGAGAAAGCAATTGTCACCCAAATTCATCTGGTTCCGGCGGCAAGTACTTAGGTTTACTACAGTACGAACAAGGTTTTTGGAGCTCAGTCTCAACTAAAGCAGGGTATGCCGGTGCCAGCATCTGGGACGCCAAGAGCCAGATTGAAGTCACGGCCTGGGCTTGGGCGCATGGCTTCCGTGGTCGCTGGCCCAGTCCTTAGGTCTAACTTTTGGTGCGAGTTTAAGTTAGAATACGGCCATGAAGCCGGCGGAAATATTAAGGGATATAAAAAAACTACCAAATAAGATATTAGGGCAGAATTTTTTGGTAGACGAATCTGTTGTTCGCGATATGATTTCTGCCGCAGAGATTGAACCTAACGATACCGTTGTCGAGATTGGTCCGGGTCTGGGGGCGCTGACTGACGAGCTAGCAAAGAGCGCCAAGCAAGTACTGGCAATTGAAATGGATCAGGAGTTGGCAAATTACTTACGGCTCAAAAAACGACGCCAGGTCAAAATCATTCACGGTGACGCCTTAAAAATCGACTGGACAGTAACGCTTGATGGTCCGTATCGGATCGTCGCCAACATTCCGTACTCTATTACTTCCCCACTCTTGCGGAAGATCTTCGCCTTAGAACGTAAGCCAGAACAAGTCGTCTTGCTCGTCCAAAAAGAGATGGCGATGCGCATCACGGCCGAACCGGGATCGAGCGAGCGCGGCTTCCTGACATTGCTATGCGAAGCGGCGGCTAATGTTAAGACAGTGCGGACCGTCAAACCAGGCAGTTTCTACCCTAGACCCAAGACCGACTCGGCCATTATCGCGCTAACCCTGCTGCCGGAGAACCGTGCCAGCCAGATCTACTGGCCCGCCGTGGAAGCTGGTTTCGGGCATAAACGCCAAACGCTTTGTAATGGTATTAATAAGGATCTGAAGTTATCGAAGGCCGAGATTATCGCTGTCTTAGAAGCGGCCAGCCTTGATCCGCTTATCCGTCCCCAGAATTTGTCTTTTGATGATTGGGTAATTGTATCCAAAGGGATTGAAAAACTGGTCAAAAAGAGCTAAGATTCTCGCACACGCTTAAAAGGCGAGGAGTCGGAATGAATGAACTTTACAGCATAATAGGTGGCTGGGTGGTTGCCTTCTTCTTCACCGCAATCGTAACTGGCGTAGCCATCTTGCTTTGGCTGAGTTGGTTCAGCCCAGCAGTCACAATGGTTCTCGCGGCAATTACGGCGATGGCTTGGTTCGTGAGGACAAGCCGCTCATAAGAAGACCCTGAATAGGAGCGAATGCTCAGATGGGATGAAGCCGAATCCGGCTAGTCTCTGATCCACGGCGGGTGCGAACGCATCCGCCGCCCCACTTTAAATACATGCTTTACATCATCGGCACACCAATCGGTAATTTAGGAGACATTACATTTCGAGCGATCGAAGTTTTAAAGTCGGCCGATAAAATTTACTGCGAAGATACTCGCCGCACCGCCAAGCTACTAGCTCATTTTGAGATTCAAAAACCACTCGAGAGTTTTCACGAGCATTCGGAAGGCAAGATAGAGCGAATTGTGGCCGAACTCAAACAAGGCAACGAGATCGCCTATGTTTCTGATGCCGGCACGCCCGGCATTAACGATCCTGGCGGTAAGCTCGTCGCGGTGGCACGCGATGCGGGGATTGTCGTGTCGCCAATTCCTGGTCCGTCATCGGTCACTGCTTTACTTTCGGTTGCCGGTATTGCCGCCGACAAGTTTTGTTTTATGGGTTTTGTGCCGACCAAAAAAGGTCGCGAGACTTTTATTAAAAAAATGCTCTCGTCCGAAATGACGGTGGTCTTTTTCGAGACCGCCCCACGGCTACACAAACTTTTCGACCAGTTAATCGCTCTGGGCGGGGAGAGCCGGCAGCTGATCGTCGGCCGCGAACTAACCAAAAAATTCGAGGAGATCCAAACTGGCACACCAGTCGAGCTAAAAGGCTACTTCTCCAAACCCCTCGGGGAATTCGTCCTTGTCTTAGCAGCTTAATTTCAGTCATAATACAGGGGTGAAAAAGACATATATTACCACCAGCATTGCCTACGTTAACGCCGAACCACATATCGGATTTTTGTACGAGCTCTTGGCTGGCGATGTGCTAAAACGCTACTACCAAGCACGGGGGAAAGAAGTTTTTTTGCTTACAGGTACGGACGAACACGGTATAAAAGTTGCTCAGGCTGCTACGGCCTCTGGTAAAGAACCACAAGAATTCGTGGATGAGATTTCAAAGAAGTTCGAGCAGTTAGGCAAAGACTTTAATATCAATTTTGACTACTTTATCCGTACAACTAATCCAGAACATAAAAATTTTGTTCAAGAAAGATGGCAGCAACTAGAAAAAGCAGGAGTACTAAAAAAGAAAAAGTACTCTGGTCTTTACTGTTCTGGATGCGAGGCGTTTAAAACAGAGGGGGAGATTGATAGCGGGCGATGCTCCATC
>JANLIQ010000044.1 GCA_024654065.1 Candidatus Berkelbacteria bacterium
GGTAAAGATCGAGGAGGATATCAAGCAAGTCCAAGAAGCAGAGTCGTTTTACCACCCAAACACTATTGCCAAGCCCAGTCAGATAAGAGGTCCGTTTGCCGAATGGGAATAGTCTAAAGATCTACCCGGAGAGCCTAGCTCTCCGGGGAAAACCAGAGACACTAATCAATTAGTATCTCTGGTTTTTTTTATTCCTTTTTAATATTTTCGCGAATCGCTAGCTGGCGAATCATTTCAGGAGTTAAGTTTCTTTTCACCTTCACTCTGACTGTAGAGCCAGTTTCTTTCCCAATACTTCCACCGGCTTCAAAGCCCTTTCCCAATAAAGCTAGCGAAAATTTTGTTCCGCCTCCGGTATTCCGAAGGACCGCGAATTCAAACTCTACTTCATCAAAAAAACAATCCTGCTCATTTACTACCTTATCGAGCTGAGCAATTGTTTCAGCAACGAGATCTTGTACTTCTTGGGTTTGATCATTCATCTTCGTTTGTTATTGGTTGTTCAGAATAAGTTTTCTGCAGTATATCAAACCAACATAAAAAGAGTTCGAATGAAACGTCATGAAGGCCACCAAACGCGGCATCTATATGGTTAGCGCTTATAAAAAGGAGCCCAAAATGGCTTTTTTTGAAATTAGACAAATTTTTGTCAGGTTTAGGTGTTCGATTGCACATAAAGGTTTTGAACCTAAGATGTAAAATTTTAAGGTTGCGAAATTAATCGAACATTTGTACCTGGTAATCTTGGAAAATTCGTGATACATTTCACCTGCACAATCGTGTGCCATGACCCCGCGTAAGCGGAAGGAGATACTTAACATGGGAGACGGAGAGCTGGAAATGCTCGAGAGTCTACTTCATACAGTAGACCAGCTTCCGGATATTCCGAGCAGAGAACTACTACTCGCTCAATTGGTGGACTCAGCTAACTCATGCCTAGACGAGGCGGTTGCTACCACCAAGCAAGCACAGGCCATACGCAATCAAATCCTAAACAAGCAGGAGACGTACCCCGCTTTCCAGGACAAGATTCGCAGAGGATACTGGGAAATATCTCGGAAGGCAGCCGAGGAGCTCGACGATCACTACTTAAGGTTCAAGGAGTGGTCAGAGGACAATCCCCGTGCGGCAACTCTGCTTAATTGGCGAGGTACGGAATTGTGGTGGGAGCCGATTGAAGGTGGCAAGCACTGGGAGGTCTTCAAGCAGCTCACGCCCGACAGCCGGTTACATATCACAATGCAGAGGGTGCCTTTCGACCCTCAGTTCGAACGACAGTACGGCTGGGATGATCACGTCTCAATCGGAGATGTGTCCAAGTGGCAGACAACTGACGACGTATTGCTGGTGGACTTGCTCGTCGGCTGCCCTAGCATGATCAGACGTGTCCGGAGCTCTTCCTACATGACGGTAGGTGAGTTGCAACGCGCAGTTGATCTTCCTAAGCAACGAGGGATGGGAAAGGACATACTGAGGACACTCGCACGGGTGCTACTCAAACGCGGTTTCACCCCAACTTGGTAAGACTTTTCAGTCCGGATGGTGCGATCATCCGGACAAAACCAGAGCTACTAATCAGTTAGTGTCTCTGGTTTTTTTAGATTCTTTTTCGAAATACTCGTCAATAAATACGTCAAAAACCTTTCGGAGTTTTAAAACTTCCTGCTCGGCTTGGTATTCATCAATTTCATTGCCGTTCTCTTTGAAAATCTGCTGAATTTTAGCAATTTCCTCTTGGGTAATGGGATGCTTTACAGGTTCAAAGGGATCTAGGGTGGTCATGCTGACTGCCTACCAATAATTTACTAGTTAAAGCTCTTGTCATATCTACGCAGTCGTTCGACCGCTTCCTCACCGGCAGAAATAGGGCACCTTACGACGACCCCAAAGTTTTTCTGTCCAAATTCACGTCCTAGCTTTTCAAAATTCTCTTTAAAGTAATATGCAGCTGATATGGTGCCTAGAGTTCCAAAGCCACCGATCAAAAAAGCTGTTCCGGCACTATTGAAAGGGTTTCTTGCCTTGAGGATGATACCGTAACCATAACCTGTCTCTCTTGGAATAATACGTCCTCGATAATTATAGATCTCGCTGCCGTCCATTTTATACGCAACTTCTTCCATCTGCTCGTAAAAATCAAAACACTTTTGCGCCTGTGCCCCGAGAACTATGATATTTGCGTTCCATTCACCCTCATCTTCACTCATCCGCACTATATTAATATTTTCTGTTTTGCCCGCTCGTCCTAAAACATTTACCACATATGCAAGTGTCCTTCCCTCGACGTCTGGCCACAGGTGAGGTACGTTTGGCACGACACCTACTCCATGCCTGGGCTCGATGGATAGGACTTGAGATCCTTGAGGTAAAATAAAATCTCTAACAAAAACTTTCGCAACTTCACGATTATTACCAATTCTTCCCAAAAGCATTTGAATTGGTCGAGTCTGTTGATAATATCTTTGTAACAGTTTAACTCCCGACCAAAATAGCGGTATAAGGATTGAGCCCAATATTGCTCCCCACACCAGTTCAGGCCAATTTACATTGCTGAAAAATACTTGCATATCGAAAGGTAATACTATCTCCATGTATTGATTCTAACCAGGTAAATCTTCTACTGTCGAGTCATATGCATTCGCGATTACATATAACCAATCAAGTAGGAGTTCGAATGAAACATCACGAAGGCCACCATAACGGGCATCAATCAGGTTAGAAGCCACAAAAAAAGGCTGTTCGCGGCTCTTTTTTGTATTTCTTCAGGTTCAAAGAGTTCGACATCACATGATGGTTCTAACCTCTAATCTGTAAGTTTTTTAAAAATATGAAATTAGTTGAACTCAACACCTTTATTAATCACCACTATTCTGCTATCCTATCGGCAGCTCAGTTGAGCTGGAGGATTCCTCATGAAAGCCTTTTCTCTCGTTGGTATCTACGAGGCTTTGGGGTTCCCTCCTGAAGTTTCTCGTACCTTGTGGCCCGCGGATGTTAGCCCGGAGCAGATTGCTGCGAAAGTGGTCCATCCAGAGCTGGCAATCCAGCTTGGTGGCGAACGATCGGTGCCATTGCTCAGTCTTGCTTCGTACTGTGCGAATCTCCTCGACGCCTTCTTCGAAACAGGTTCTCGGGAGTTTCTCGTTCAGGCAGATCAAAACTGGCAGCAACTGGTGAGCGCTACGCCCGTCACTCATGACGTTACCCTGCTTAACCGCGCACGAAGTGCTTGCACTTTCTTCTACTATGAACGCGATCTTTCTCAGCGTATTGCACGCGGAGAGCGCTTGCTTCGGGAAGAAGTGCCAACCTACTTCTTGCGGCGCGGATCGGATGCGCCGCTCTACGCTGCTCTTCTCGAAGTCGACGGTATTCAGGGTCCGGCTATCACCACTGCGTTCCAAGCCTTTCAGGGCCTTTGGGACTTGGCTGATGATATTCGCGACCTTGACCAGGACCGTAAAGGGCTCGGTGTGAACGTCTTACTACTTGGCTTTGGCGAAAAGCCAGCGCTCTTCAAAGCGCTTGCCGACAGCTTGGCAGAGCAAGGTACACGCGCTGACGTACCTCGACCACTCCGCCTTGCGGTGGAGCAGCAGTACGCACGGACATCCGCGCTACTTGTCTAACTTTCTGATGTGCCGTCTAGTTCTTTCGAGGACTGGGCGGCATCATTTTTTATATTTTCAAAATATTCGTCTGCGAATAAATCAAAAAGCTTATAAAGCTTGAATAGTTCCTGCTCTGCTTGGTATTCATCAATTTCATTACCATTCTCCTTGAAAATTTGCCGAATCTTAGCAATTTCCTCTTCAGTGATAGGACGTTTTATTGGTTCAAAGGGGTCTAAGGTAGTCACACAGTTATTTTATCAACAGAACTCGACAAAACCCCTACTGAGAGTAGAATAAGCCCATGAATATACAGATTATTGGTAGTGAAAGTTCAGGCTACAGCTCTCCGGTCGTGGCAACGTGCCCACGATGCGGAAATGGAGGAACTTTTGATACTATATCTGATGTCAGAGACCTGCGTTTTGGAAATATGTGGCTTGGACAAAGAAAATGTCCGAATCGTGAGTGTTGCAACCATATATTTTTCATTCGCTACGACAGTGGCGAACTTCTTACATATCCAGCTCAAAAGTTTCCATTTGATCGCCAAGAAATACCTGCAGAAGTGTTAGGCGCCTTCGATGAAGCAGTGCTGAGCCATTCTGTAGAGTGTTATACTGCCGCGGCTATCATGATTCGAAAAACATTGGAAGAAATTTGTGCTGAAAGAGGTGCGACAGGAGTAAGTCTTAAAAAACGTTTAGAGGCTTTAAAGGCGACGATAATTCTACCTCAAGAACTTTTAGATGCACTCGACGACCTGAGACTACTAGGAAATGATGCTGCGCATATTGAAAGTAAAAACTTCAATCAAGTTGAAAAGAATGAAGTTAACGCAGGTCTTGAGCTCACTCGTGAGATTTTAAAAGCGGCTTATCAATATAAACAGTTAGTAGATAAATTAAAAGCGTTGAAAAAGCCTGCTACACCTTAGATTTTTCCTCTCTATAGCTTCGTTCCAAGATATCTAACCAGTCCAGCAGGAGTTCGAATGAAACATCATGAAGGCCACACCTGTTAATTTCTCGAAGTATTTTCGAGCAATTTATAAGATTTCCCACCATTCCGTTCCTTCAGGTAGAAAGTCAGGCTCTTGTAGGTAGCCTTCTTAGGCTTAGAGACTGTACTTTTAACAAGTTTTTCAGTATTATACGTCCAGCATCATTCAGTTGTTTCTGCAGATGCGGAGCGTATCTTCACAACTGCAAGACGGTTCACTAGGAGGTGGACATGAGAAAAATCATACTGCCTCACGAGGAGGAAAACTTCCTCACTCATCACTACCCAAGAAAGGATGTGTTCGTCAGAAAGGCAGAGTTCCTTGAAGGTGAGGTGGGGGTTGAGGTGACTTGCTTGGTTCCTAAGAACCGGCAGTATTCCAAGAAACCCGTGCCGTACGCCACACTCGAGAACTACGTGAGATGTCTGTCACAGGCGTGTTACCTGCTTGTGGAGCATGCGCTACGGGAGAAACTGATTTCTGTAGATGTTTCCGTTGGAGAGTTCCTCCAAGCGGCGGCCAACCACGAGATCTACTATCGAAGCCTCGCACTACACTTTCATGAAAGGGCCAAGCGGGGCGAGAAGTTCATCCTGAAGTTGAGCATTAAAAACGTACAGGAGATCAAACGTCTTTCGAAGGACTATATCCTCTTCACGTTCGCGAACGAGCGTACGGTGATCAGCGGCGAGATGAGCTTCATTTACGTCAACACACCGACGGAGGACTGACATTACTCACAACCACGACCCCACATTCACTTCGGATGTGGGGTTCATCACATATCAAAAACAGTTTCTCATTCAATCTAAGGCGACAGGTTAAACATAAGCACCGCTTCTGCAGTGCTTATGTCACATTCTAGATCTAGAAATTTCTTACATTACCGAGCTGTTGTCTTTGTTCCCTTTCATGAACACCGAGAAGAGACTCCAGATCGCTGCCAAACCAACTAACACATAGATGATCATTCTGAGCGCCCCGTCGGTACCAAACAGACTGTCGACTAAATTATAGTCGAACGCACCTACCAGGCCCCAGTTGAGGCCTCCGATGAAGAGCAGGACCCATACTACCCAATCCATACCTGACATTTTCATATATCTCACCTCCCTCCCCAATTTGTATACTTCAATATTGCGCTCTTGGAACTGAAATGCAAGCGAGGGTAAGTTAAAGCTTAGAAGCTAAAACTAAGTTGTCGATTCATAAAAGATAGACATTTCAGGTACAATTCAGTAATGGGTTCAATGCGAAGTTACGACCATCAAGCCATAGAGAAGAAGTGGCGCCAGGTTTGGGAGGACCAGAAGATAGACGAGGTCGATCTCGCTAAAGTCGCAAACGGCTTTTACTGCCTTGATATGTTCCCCTACCCTTCCGGCGAAGGCTTGCATGTTGGTCATTGGCGCGGCTACATTTTAAGCGATTACTTCGCTCGTTATTATCGCCTCCAAGGTAAAACTGTTCTGCATCCGATGGGCTTTGACTCCTTTGGCCTGCCGGCCGAAAACGCGGCCATTAAGAAAAAAGCTCACCCCAAAAAATTCACTGACGAAGCAATCCCAGTATTTATTGACCAGCTTAAAGCGACCGGAGCGATGTACGACTGGAGCAAAACTATTAGTACTGCCGACCCAAGCTATTATCGCTGGACGCAGTGGCTGTTTCTCCAATTTTTCAAACACGGTTTGGCCGAGAAAAGACATTCGTGGGTCAATTGGTGCCCCAAGGATAAGACAGTTTTAGCCAACGAGCAGGTGATTAACGGCTGTTGCGAGCGCTGCGGCTCGAAAGTCACCAAAAAAAAGCTTGCCCAGTGGTATCTTAAGATTACAGACTTTGCCACGGAACTGCTCGATGGCTTAGAGACTCTTGATTGGCCAGAGAATGTTAAATCACTTCAGAAGAATTGGATCGGTCGTTCGGAAGGGGCTAATGTCGTCTTCCATAGCGACCAAATATCGCTCAAAGTCTTTACGACACGAGTCGATACTCTTTTTGGGGTGACTGCTCTCGTGTTGGCGCCAGAGCATCCGGATCTAACTACTGTGACGACCGCCGAATACAAAAATAGTGTTTTAAGTTATGTCGAAAAGTCTAAAGAAAAAAGCGAGCTTGACCGTCAACGTGGCGCCGATTTAGCCAAAACTGGTGTCTTTACTGGTAGCTACGCCCTACACCCCTTAACTAGCAAACAAATCCCAATTTGGGTGGCGGACTATGTCTTGCCAGATTACGGGTCCGGTGTCGTGATGCTCGTCCCCGCTCACGACCAGCGCGACTACGATTTTGCCCGCAGTCACAGCCTACCTGTAGTTCCGGTGATCGAACCGGAGTTTATTGAAACGAGTGAGCTTGGTAAAGTCCGCGAAAAGCTGCCTTTCACTGAGCGGAATGGTATTGTGGCTATCGTAAAGCATTGGACGGAAGATAAATATCTTGGACTGAAGTGGAAAAATGTGCCCTGGGGTACCTGGATAACGGGAGGTATCGAGACCGGTCAGAGTGCCGAGGCGGCCGCTCGAACGGAAATTCTAGAAGAAGTTGGCTACAAAAATCTCCGACTAGTTAAAAAAGTTGGCACCCTAATCTCAAAGTTTTACCATCCGCCAAAACAGCAAAATCGCCTGCTTCACGGCCAGGTTCTATACTTCGAACTGGAAAACGACGAAAGAATACCAATTTCAAAGCTAGAGGCGGCCATTCACGAGCCAATTTGGCTTTCGCCGGACGAAATACTCCCATTTCTAACTGCATCTGCTCACCGCTGGGCTTGGCAGGAGCTGCAAGATCAACCAGCTCTGTATGAGGGTCATGGGACACTGATTAACTCTGGTATGTATGACGGCCTAACCACAGTCGAGGCGGCCAAAAAGATAGCGGCTGATTTAGAGCGGCGTGGTAGCGGCGGACCAATTGTTAATTACCGACTGCGTGACTGGCTAGTGTCGCGACAGCGTTACTGGGGCGCCCCAATCCCTATCGTTTACGATCCAGACGGAACCGCTCACGCCGTGCGAGACGAACATCTGCCGATTCTACTGCCGACCGATGCTGAGTTTATGCCAGGCGGCGAGAGCCCAATCAAACTCTCGAAAGAGTTTCAACAGCGGGCCGAAAAGCTTTACGGTAAGGGCTGGCACTTTGAAACCGACACACTCGACACTTTTGTGGACTCGTCTTGGTATTACTTGCGTTTTCTGACGCCGAACAATAACGACCAAGCTTTCGACCCAGCGCTAGTGGCGAAGTGGCTACCGGTGGATTTGTATATCGGTGGAATCGAGCACGCCATTTTGCATCTGCTCTATTCGCGATTTGTTTACAGGTTCTTAATTAAGTACGGCTATCTGAATAACGATAATCCCGAGCCGTTTCAGCAACTTTTCAATATCGGCATGATCACGCTCCACGGCGCCAAAATGAGCAAATCAAAGGGTAACATTGTTTCGCCCAATGAGTTGGTAGAGCATTACGGGACCGATGCTTTGCGAGGCTATGAGTTATTTCTAGGGCCAATGGAAAACTCGCTTGACTGGAACCCTCGTGGCATAAATGGGGTGCACCGATTTTTAATAAGGGTTTTCCAGCTGTCGCAAGAGATTGATGACAAGCCCGATCCGTCACAGGAAGCCCTATTCGACGGCTATTTGGACCGAATCGATGCGATGATGAAAGATTTTCGTCTCAACACGATCATTAGCGAGGCGATGATATTGGTTAACTCTCTTTCGAAAGAGCCAGTTAGTAAAGAAGTGTTCAGCCGGTTTATCGTCACCCTCTCCCCTGCTTTTCCGTTCCTAGCTGAAGAACTTTGGTCTATTTTAGGGAATAAGGAATCAATCTTTAAATCCAAGTGGCCCAAATTCTTTGGCGCGACACCGACTACCAAAAAGATCAAGATTCTACTTGATCAACGATTCATCGGCGAGATAGACCGAAGTGGCGAGATGAGCGAGGAAGAAATTATCAAACTTGTTCAGACAAGCCCTGAATTAAGTCAAAAAATAGACGGAAAAACTATTCTACGATCAATCTATAAACCAGGCGAGCTACTAAATCTAATTACCCGGGGTAGTCACAACAGGTGAAATTTGCTATTATTTAACAAATGGCAGAGCCGAAAAAGAAATTATCTAAAACTCGAACTAATTTACGACGCAGTACTTACGCTGTGCCTGGTACTGGTATGGCTCGTTGCAGTAACTGTAAAGAAGTAATCCTACCTCACACTCTCTGCCCTCACTGTGGCTGGTACGGGGGTAAATCCACTCGCCTTACTAAAGTCAAACGGATCCTCAGTGAAGAAAATCCGGTCAAATAATAATGTCGGTTAACCGCCATCTTTCAAGAACGATTGCAATGCAGTCGTTATACGAATGGAACTTTCATCCTGATAACGACATTCTCGAAATAACTCACCGTGTAATGAAACCGGTTGAGAAAGACGTCGATATCGAATATTTGGACCGGGTGATAAAAGGTACGGCAGCTGCAGTTGAAGAAATAGATGCTTTAATTGAAAAAGCTGCTCCAGAGTGGCCGCTAGACCAAATATCCGTAATCGACAAAAGTATTTTGAGATTAGCTGGGTACGAACTGCTTAAGGACCAAGATATTCCACCAAAAGTCGCCATAAATGAAGCAGTTGAAATAGCTAAAACTTTTGGTGGTGAGAACTCTTCAAAATTCATTAACGGGGTTTTAGGTACTCTATACCGACAAAGCAATAGGTATACAGAAGATGATGACAAACCAAAACCTGAATCGGTCGAGCTAAAAAGCTAGTTACCTATTATGGATATCGATAGATTCGAAAAACAAACTGGCTTACACTTCAAAGACAAGAAATTATTGGAGATGGTTTTTACGCACCGGTCATATTTGAATGAGGCTGGTACAACCGACCTAGAACACAATGAACGGTTAGAATTCTTAGGAGATGCTGTACTCGAGCTAGTTGTGACAGACTATCTGTACAAAAACTTCACCAACCCCGAAGGAGAGCTTACGAACTGGAGAAGCTCTATTGTCCGTGGAGAGATATTGGCTCGTGTCGCTGGAGAATTGGAACTAGGAGAATTTCTGTTTCTTAGCCGCGGGGAAGACAAGTCTGGTGGGCGCACAAGAACTTTGATTTTAGCTAACACTTTTGAAGCACTGATCGGTGCCATATATCTGGATGCAGGCTACAAGGATGCGGAAAAGTTTATTTCTCAGCACCTAATCGCGCTTCTACCCGAAATTATAGAAAAAAAGCTATATATTGATCCAAAATCTCGCCTCCAGGAGCTTTCACAAGAGAAGATGGGCGCCACACCAGAGTACCGAGTCATGGGCGAAGAAGGCCCAGATCATACTAAAATTTTTACTGTCGGGGTTTACGTCAACAGAAAGCTTCTGGCTCAAGGTACGGGTTCTTCCAAGCAGAAAGCAGAAACTGCCGCAGCTAGCGAAGCCATCAAAAACTTTGATTAAGAATCTTTACATATACAAAAAAGGACCTAATAGGCCCTTTTTTGTTTTAACTTATTTTTGTTTAGCGTTTCAGATCTTCACGAATCTTTTTGATCAAGTCGTTCATGTGAGTTTGACCACCCAATCCGAGCGACAAGCCAAGAGCAATCGCCAGAGCCGAGACGATACCGATGAACATGATAACGGTGAACTGCTGTGAAACTCCTAGGGCAAATAGTGAGGTAATGCCAATAGATGCGTAGAAGGCCCAGCGGACAACCATTTCAACTAGCTTGGCGACTGTTAGACCCATGCTATCTACGGAAGCACGAACCAATCGAGCCAGCATCTCAACTACTTGGCTACCAAAGACGATTAGAAAGCCGACAGCTAGAACTCGTGGTACATACATCAGCACCCCTTCAAAGAAATCTTGAACTCCCTCAACCTTTAATACTGCCGCTGCTGGTACTAAGAAGGCAAGGATAACGACCCATTTCACAAATCCGCCTGTGATCTCAGCGATATCGCTACGCATACGAGCTTTCTTTAACACGTCAGTGAGACGAGTCTGCTCACCCAACCACTTTTGTACCTGTGCTGCACGTAGGATCTGCACAATAACGTAGTTCAAGATCAAAGCCACAATAATACCAATAAACACGATAACCAAAGCACCAATTATATTTGGTGTAAATGCAACTATCCGATCCCAAACACTTTGCACGACATCTCGGGTTGTAGTTCCCCATTCATTAAACACACTATCACTAGTCATTCATGCTCCTTTCTTAAGGTTGTTTGTAAATATTTACATTTACAACCACTTGTTTGTCAATTCCCTATTAATATACTCGTAGCCTGGTTTGTCAAGGGGCACAATTTAATATTGCTTCAATACGAGCGAAGTATCAGCCCAACGGAAAAGTTTGTTCATCTCTACGGCTGATGCAGAGTTGGTAAATTCGATCGTATTCATAACAACACCGATAAGAATCCGACCGTTCCATTTATACGCGGCTACAAGCGAGTGTCCTGCATCCAGAGTAAAACCGGTTTTGACTCCAATTGCATTAGCAAGATAGTAGGGACTCTCAACCTGAACAAGACGGTTAGTGTTTTTGAGAACATGTGAAATTTGTCCGTTAGCTGAGAAGATAGTCAAATTTTCAGTGACAACAGTTTCAGCTAAAAAAGGTTGTTGTAATAACATCCGAGCAACATTGGCTAGTTCTCTAGGTGTAGAACGGCCAACCTGGTCATCTAAACCAGCAGGGTCGCCATAGGTAGCGTTAACTAAGTGGTTAGATGTAGCAAAATCGTTCATTGCTT
>JANLIQ010000052.1 GCA_024654065.1 Candidatus Berkelbacteria bacterium
TAGGCAGTAAGACATCTGAACTCACTGCGATCCTGCAAGAGTTTGCGGCAAGTAAGGATTGCCCTTGTCTATCGCGGAACTTGACCAAAATCTTGCAGCAATACTTGTCGGCCGAAAGCTGGGAAAAGGTCTACGATACTCTGCAAGAGAACTCGGGACCCTTCTCCAGCGGCGATGGGAACGGTGCAAACTTCTTCTCGAGGTGCATGCCTTGGGACGAGTTCATCAGGACAGTCGAAGAGATTCGATCGGCTAAGTGACCACAAAGCCGCTGTGCATAACGTACAGCGGCTTTTCTTTACGCTCGGCTGTCGTACTGGCCAGTTTCGGTATTAACAGTGATTCTGTCGCCGGTTTTGATGAACAGGGGGACGTTGACGGTGTTGCCGGTTTCTAGCGTGGCCGGCTTGAGGGCGGCGTTGACGGTGTTGCCCTTTTCGGCTGGCTCCGTGTAGGCGACCTCGAATTCAACCTTTTTTGGCGAGCGGACATCAATTACTTGATCGCGCCAGAACAAAAGATCGATCGTTTGACCCTCTTTTAAAAATCTAAATCTTTCGGGCGGAAGTTTAACCGACACTTGTTCGAAGGTATCGGCTAGCATCGCTTGCGCCAACTCACCTTCTGGGTAAAGATAGGTGGCGTTTTTGTATTGCAAAGACGCTTCTTCAATCCGATCGTTACCCTGAAAGGTCTGCTCAAAAATCGCTTGGGTCAGAAGATTACGCAATTTAGTGTCGAGCTTGGCCTGCCCCCGTCCGGCCTGGACCTGATTAGCGCTCATCACTTCGTGCGGCGTATCACGAAACATTATCTTCGAACCAGTCTTTACCTGAGCTAACGAAAGCATGGTTTCTAGCGTTTAGCGGCCGAAAGCAACCCCATGTAACGGGCTCGTTTTATCGCAATCGCCAAGACACGTTGGTATTTGGTGGAAGTGTTGGTTTCTCGGGCAGATTTTATCTTCCCCCAGCTAGTAATGTAGCGATTAAGCATTTGGGTATCTCTATAATCAATCTCCTTAACCCGGTTTTTCTTAAAGTAACAATCTACTCGTCTTTTCATTTAATTAATATTTTTAGAAAGGAATATCATCCAAATTTATTTCTTCGGCTGTAGTTTCGGTTTTTTCTGTTTTTTTATCTTTTGGAGCCTCGTCACTGGCACTCGGGACAAAGTCGCTGACAGGCAGATCACCTTTAGGTGAAAGTGGAATGAAGTTTTCGGCCACAATTTCGGTACGACTTCTCTTAGCTCCGTCTGTACCTTCCCACGAATTAGTTTGTAATCTTCCTTCAACGTAAACTTTTTTACCCTTAGAAAGCATTTGGGCTGCTAGCTCACCTAGCTTACCCCAAGCTGTTACCTCATGATACTGAGTATCTTCTTTGGTATTGCCTTCTTTGTCTTTCCACCGACGATTAGTTGCCACCGCAAAAGAACAAACAGTTTGGCCGCTAGGGATAGCCCGAGTTTCCGGGTCTCTGGTTAAATTACCTACGATTGTGGCTCTGTTTAGACTAAACATTCTTTTCGGTTTCTCTCTTCTGACGCTCTGCCTGACGACGTTTTGGCTCATCAAGTCCAGCTCTCCAAGTAGAGAGAAGGTGTCGCTCAATTGTTTCAGCGTGTTTTAATTCACTATCTAATGTCTTTATTGTCCCAGGAGTGGCGTTGAAGAAAACAGAAACCAACGAGAGCTCAAGATGCTTATTAATTGGGAATGCAAGTCGTTTGAGTCCTAGATCTTCAGCCTTTTCAACCTTTGATCCGGCATCAGCTACCAAAGCAGTCAGCTCATCCAGGCCGCTCTTAGCGTCCTTGGTTAGGGCTGAGAGTAAATACATCCGACTCTGTGAGGTATCGGATTTAGTATCGCTATCAGCTTCGGTGTCTGGCGATTGGTCCTCAATCACTTCAACAACATCAGGAGCAGTTTCTTCAACTGCTGGGGAGGTTTCAATAATCTCTTTTACTTTGGTTGCCATTTCTAGAAAATTTTATCAGGAACGGGTCGTTTCATCAACCCCTGTATCGGGTTTTGGTGGTTGGCTGTGAAATCTACGGTGAACATCTCGCAAGGATTTGTCAGTTACGTGAGTGTAAATTTGAGTGGTAGTGATCGAAGAATGCCCAAGCATAGCCTGAACTGAGCGAAGATCAGCTCCGTTACGGAGTAAATCAGTAGCGAACGAATGGCGGATTTTATGGGGACTGATCGGCTTGGTAATACCGGCTCGCGTGGCGATATCCTGAACTCGGCGCTGAACGGTCCGACCGGAAAGCGGCAACTTCGTTGAATCGAGCGTACTCTTCTTGTGGTGCCTGACAAAGACAAACGGATTGGTGTCGGAGCGCTGGTCGATATACTCACCTAGGGCGTCCAAAGCTTCTTCCGAAAGAAACACCGGCCGAACTTTACCGCCCTTACCGCGAACAGAAAATTCGCCGGTGGCCAGATTAATTTGGTTGCGTTTCAGCCCTAGTAACTCGCTAATGCGCAGGCCAGTCGAAAATAAAACAGTAATGATGGCGCGGTCACGGTAGTCAGAAATATTTTCGAGCGGTACTGACGAGATCATCTCCCCCATCTCCTCTTGCGACAAAAAGTGAACCTGTCGCCCTGGCACCTTACTTAAAGTTACCTTTTCTGGCGGTAAGACTACCAGATCGCGGCCGATCAAGTATTTGAGTAGAG
>JANLIQ010000056.1 GCA_024654065.1 Candidatus Berkelbacteria bacterium
CAAGAATCTTAAAACAGTGGTTTTAGGCGCCGGGAAGTTAGTTGGTGGTCCGCTAGCAAAAGTATTTGCCCGCAATAATTGGCCGCTGACGGTTATCGCCAAGCAAGCCCGCTCTCAAGCCGCAACGATTCGGGAACACGACTTGTTAATTTCGGCCACCGGCGTTCGCAGTCTAGTCGATCCAGAAATGGTCCATCAAGAAATGATTGTGGTTGATGGCTCAGGCCTGGACGTTGACGTTAAGACTATTGAGCCCCTAGTTAAGTTGATTACACCCACCAAAGGGGCGATCGGCCCACTAACAGTTAGCTTCCTTTTCGAGAACTTGCTCACGTCCACCAAGCAGCGAGTTTAATCTGCAACTGTTTCGCGGCTTTGCGTTTATTTAATACTAAAAACGTTGCCAAGCTCGGTTAGCTTCACTGTCTTTTGCTCAACTTCGCCGCGAGAGCGCACGGTGACAGTTTTATCGGCCACTTCTTTTTCCCCAACAATCAAGACAAACGGCACTTTTTGATTTTCGGCGTTCCGAATCCGTTTACCGAGAGTTTCTGATGCGTCGTCGAGCTCAAAACGAACCCCTAGATTCGCTAGTTCAGTTGCCACGGCCTGACCGTAATCTATAAACTTTTCGCTAATCGGTAGTATTTTAGCTTGGACGGGCGCCAACCAAAGAGGGAAATCCCCAGCATAGTGCTCGATCAGAACCGACAAGAATCGTTCGATCGAACCCATAATGGCGGCGTGGATCATAATCACTTGCTCCTCTTTGCCTTCGCTGTTGATAAAGTTCAGATCAAATCTTTCAGGCAAATTCATGTCCAGCTGAATGGTGGCTAACTGCCATTGGCGGTTGAGGGAATCGCGGGCCATAAAATCAACTTTCGGGCCGTAAAAAGCCGCTTCGCCAGGCGAAACTACGTAATTAGCATTTTTTTGTTTGGCTAGCTGCTCCAATTCGGCCTCGGCTTTCTGCCAAACGCGGGCTTCCCCCAAATATTTATCTGGTTGGTTTGGGTCGCGGAAAGATAAATGAACCGATAGATCTTTAAACCCAACCTTGGCGTAAAGCTCGCTAACGATATCCCAAACGGCGAGAAGCTCGTCTTTGACCTGATCTGGTCGACAGAAAACATGAGCATCGTCTTGGGTGATTGAACGAACCCGCGACAAACCAGCTAGTTCTCCGGTCTGTTCGTCGCGATAAACCATCGTGGTGTTGGCGTAGCGTTGTGGCAGTTCGCGGTAGCTCCAAGATTTACGGGCGAATATTTGCGTGTGGTGCGGGCAGTTCATCGGCTTGAGGACGAAAGTGTGGCCTTCACGAGTTTCAATTTTCATTAGATCCTCCTGAAACTTGTCCCAATGACCGGATTTTTTATATAGATCGCTTTTGGCAATATGGGGGATTTCTACTTTTTGATAGCCCTTTTTGACTCGCAACGACCAGACATAATCGTCTAAAGTCTGGCGTAAAATATTGCCTTTAGGCGTCCAGAGTGGCAAGCCGGCACCGACTAGCTCAGAGAACAGGAATAGATCGAGCTGTGGCCCAAGCTTTTTGTGGTCGCGTTTTTTGGCTTCTTCTAACTGCGCTAAGTGAGCATCAAGTTCTTTTTTGGAGCCAAACGCCGTACCGTAGACTCGAGTCAACATCGCCTTTTTTTCGTCACCGCGCCAGTAAGCTCCAGCTACACTAAGCAGCTTGAAGGCTTTCACTTCCCCAGTTGAGCTGACATGTGGCCCCTTGCAGAGATCGCTAAACCAATCAATTGTGTAGAATCCAAGCTTTTCGTCCTCAATACCTTCTACCAACTCCACCTTATACGGCTGGTCTTCTTTTTCGATCCTAGTTAACCCTTCTTTATGACTAAGCATTTCGTGTTTCACGGCTAAATTTGCCTGGATTATTTTAGACATCGACTTTTCCAGAGTTCCTAGATCGTCTTCTGTTAGTGGCTTAGAAAACTCAAAATCGTAATAAAAGCCATTTTCAATTGGTGGGCCAATCGCAAATTTTACCTCTGGATCAAACTCATGAGCCGCCATCGCCAAAATATGCGAAGCAGTGTGACGGATCTTGTAAAGTTGGGAATCTTCGTATTCTTCGTTTTTCATATCTCCAAGAATTGTAACGGATTATTGACCAGACCCCAACCCTACCCGTACCGCCAACAACCGCAATCAAGCTAACTACTACAACCCCTAGCCAACTGTGGTGTGGGTAAACATCTTGACTTCACTTTAAATTATCAGGTAAGGACGCTAAACTTGAAAAAGATGTTCTTTTCCGCAAGCAAAGATAAACCGTCCAACCTGACTAGCGAGGAAGAAGCAATCCTTCGTTCAATTGTTGTTGCATCAGAGAACAATCCTAACCATCCCGAATTTCCTCCAGGTAACCCAAGATTTCCAGCAACCCCAACGTATAAAATTGTAGTACCTGGTTTTACTAATGTCTGGCTCAAAGACGAAAGCGTCAACCCGACTGGCACTCACAAAGATCGATTAGCCTGGGAGATTATAGTCACATATAAATATTTCATTGAAGCAAAGAAACGCGGTCAAACCACTGGTGCGCTACCTCATATGTCAATTATCTCCTCTGGCTCAGCGGCAATGGCCGTCCAATCCATGCTGCGCCGTTACAGGCTGCCAGATTTAAAAGTGTTAGTAGACATCCACATAGGCTCCGATACGGTTGCAGGACTTAGACAGATTGGTTGCGAAATTCATCGGGCTGACTTAAGCCGGCGCTTACTTAGTTGGAAAGATATCCTAAAGCTGACATTTAATCGAAATGGTTTTGATATTACTTCGTCGGTTGCCCTTGACCCAACAACTCGGTTTTACGACTGGCTAAGTTACGAGATTATCAATACAAACCCATCGTTTTGTTTTATCCCATTCGGCACAGGAAACCTCTATGAGAACGTTCTTAACGTTGCTAAGAAAGAGATTTCCTCACGTTCAGGTTACGATCCACGATTCAAGGGTGACATCAGGCTGTTGAGTGAGTGCAATTTTATGGGGGCTACCACCAACAATCCTAGCTCCAAATTGGCGGAAAAACTCTACGCTCCGCACCTGCCATTTGCAGACTATAATGAACAATGGATAAGGCTATATCGACAAGCGGGATACTGTGGGCCGTTGTCTGATGTTCGCGTAGTAAAGGAACTGTTTGTTGATGAAGCTATGAAACTTGCTGCCAATCAAGGCATCAACTGTGAGCCATCGGCAACTGCTGGATTGGCTCTGATGCTACAGCTTAAAGATTCGTTACCGCGCGATAAAAAAATGCTGATTGTTAATACCGGTAAGTCTCATCTGCCGAAATAATTATAATTTCAGGTAGAACAATGCTATGAAATCTATTGCTTCCAACAAAAAGGCGTATTTCGACTACTCAATTACAGACGACGTGGAAGCCGGGCTAGTTTTGACGGGCGAAGAAATCAAAGCCATTCGCGACAAACGAGTTAATATTAGCGGGAGCTATGTCAAACCGTTCATCGCCGATGGCGCTAATGAGCTTTGGTGGGTGGGTAGTAATTTTAATATCGAGAATGGCGATCAATCACGGAGTAAGAAACTTTTGCTCCATAAGATAGAGATCGAACGGTTGACTGGTAAACTCTCGGCCAAAAACCTGACGATCGTACCGCTGGAATTATATTTATCTCGGGGTCGAGCTAAACTCAAAATTGGCTTGGCCAGTCGCAAGCAAGTTCATGACAAACGGGAAACTCTCAAGAAACGAGACATCGAACGGGAAGTTGCTCGCCGTCTTAACGATCGAAGTAAAAAGTAACCTAAGGAGAGTCTGAACTGGTAGAGTCGTCGCTTACAGTTTCTTTTAGTAGGTCAATCTCGTCGCGGGCAGCCGATAGACTGCTCTTAGCTGCTTTAAGAGTGGTCTTGGCAGCGGCAAGGTCGGCTTTGTAAGTAGTAGCACCCGGGTTATTTGCGATCTTTTTGTACGCCGCGTAAGCAGACTGGGCTTTCGCCTTAGTGTCCGCTAAGAGTGCTTCAAGCTTGGTGGTGTCCAGTCCGTCAGCTTTGAGTCGCGTTACAATCGTCGCCAATTTCCCCTCCACCAAGCCAACTATCTTGTCGGATATGCACATACCACGAACTGCTGGCAACACGG
The DNA here is from genome assembly GCA_024654065.1 of Candidatus Berkelbacteria bacterium. GTDB lineage: Bacteria > Patescibacteriota > UBA1384 > 2-12-FULL-50-11 > 2-12-FULL-50-11 > JANLIQ01. The sequence goes on from JANLIQ010000056.1 coordinate 4,154, forward strand.
CGATATAAACATGGTTTTTGCCGATGATATCGTCACTGATCTTTGTTCTGATGCTATCGACGGTTTGGAGCGTAATCGCTTCGGCCTGATCTTTCTCCAACCGAGTAATGACAGCGTTGATTGCAGTAACTGCTTCAGCTTTCGCCGCGGCACGACAGTTTTTGGTGTGCTCACCTGACTGTAACTTTTTCAATACCTCTAATCGACCCTCAGCTAATTCTTTAGCTAGCTCCCGAGATTTTTCAAGTTTTTTATCTTCTTTGGCTGTTTTAGCTTCTTCTAAAAGTTTTTTATAGTTCTCGCGCGATGTTGAACGTTCGGTCTTAGCCTTTTCCCGAAGCTCCTCTGCTGCTTTAATCTTTATTTCCCGCTGTTTCTTGGCTTTTTCCAACAAAGCTTCTTGGGCTTTCTTTTGTTCTTCTGACTGTTCGTTCGAACCAGAACTTGAATTCCCATCCTCCGCACTCACGTAGACCATGGGCGTCACCAACAAATTACCCACAATAAGAAAACTTAAACCAAATAATCCCAGTTTTTTCATTTTAAAAATTAACTGTGTCATCTTCGGATCCTTCGTCAGCCTCTATTTCGCTTAAATCGTTGTCAATGTCGTCTAGTGCGGCAAGAATCTCAGTCTTGGCTTCGGTTATTGGACTGAGAGTATTGGTCGGCGCTGTCGTCGCCACCGGTTCAGGTGTTGCTGATTTGGAATTAAAGTAAACCCAGCTGATAGCACCTGTAATCAACAGCAATGCTAGGACGGCAATAAAAATAGACAGCGCCGTCGAAGCAGGTTTTTCAGTCTTTGGTTCGGGGAACATAATAATATGTTGGCTTGTTGCTGAGGCCCTGTCAACATACAAGCCAACATATCTCAAGTCTAATGTCTGAAGTCTAAAGTTCGATTTTTTGTAATTTCCAGCTCAAGGTGTCTTCGTTTTTGGTTTGATAATCGCCGGCGCCAACCTCGGCTGGCTGCCCATTGATTTCAAATGCCCAAAAATGAGTGGCTGGCGCTTTGACCCCGTCAATCGATTGCACCATCTCACCGAAACTAAATGATTGCGTTTCAACCTGGTGGCTAGATTTCAAAAGCTCTAAAGCGTTTTGACCTTCAACCCCCCGGTAACTAATCTCACATTTCTGCTCCAACTGCGCAATCTCGTTGATCGGGTTGCATAAATTACGATCAGGCACAATCAGCCACAAACCAAAGGCCAGAACCAATACTCCAATCACATAAATCCAATTCGGTCGTCGTTGCATAATGGTAGCTCCTTTCAAAAAACCCTCGCGAGCAGTCGAGGGATTAATATTTCTGCTCGGAAAAATCGGGGTCGGGCTTTAACCCTTCGACTAAGCTCAGGGCGAACCGTTGCGGCACAGCGACGGAATTCCACCGTCTTCACCAAAACATGTAACTTCGAGGTACTTGCTACTTGTACGGCGAATAATTACTACTGTCAACAATTGATCTATAGCCAGGAATGTGATAAGATTCGGGAAGCAAATTAGGGATCGGTTCCTTAATAATCGGGTTTCTGGAGAGATGATATGATGAGCTCACTATTAGCAATCGGTCTAGCTGTATTTGCGGCTGGCAATTATTCACCGTGGGAGGAATCAAAAATGGATGGACCTTCAGCCTTCTTGGCTATCCCACTTGCGAAGAATCTCAAACTCGAGATCTCGCAGGGCTGGGTCTACAGCGACGATGAGCGCAGTATCCATCCGAGTATCCCGACCCACTTCGCTGTGGACTTTCCCTCCGCTTGGGGAACTCCAGTCTATGCCCCCGCTGACGGCGTCGCGCTTGCGAGCTATCACACCTACGACATGGTCGATTCTCAAGGCCGAACAATCGGCTACGGACTCGGTCTGTTCGTCGCCATCTGGCATGACAAGCAACGGCTCTACACCAGCTACAGCCATTTGAGCGGGGTCAACGACAAGTTGGTCCCCTACATCCAGCCTTCGCTGGAAGGACTCAACTGGCAACCACGCCGAGCTCTATACGTCTCGATCGAGACGTTCAGAACGATGGCCAAGCCTGTCAAGCGCGGCGATCTGATCGGCTACGTCGGTTACTCGGGCCTACGGCTTGGTTATCCGGAAGTTCCGTCGAACCCACCGAAGATCGATCCGTTGGTCAACAAGACCTGGGATCCGCACGGGGCCCACCTTCACTGGGAGGTCTACACCCGCACGGCGGACGGTGGTAAGAAGGACGAACGCTACGATCCGTTTGGGATCAAGGGAGAGCGGGAGAAGTACGCCAATGTCTTCACAAAAGCCCAGGGGCTAATCCTGGCAAACCCCGACGGTTCGCCACAGTTCGCCAAATGAAAACCCCTTCTCGTCGTCAGAGGCGCGCACCGTTCGGTGTTGCGCCTCCTTTTTTATACTCAAATAAGGTAAAATTACTCTGATGGAAATCGGAATAGTTGGTTTACCAAACGTTGGTAAGTCGTCACTATTTAATGCATTAACCAAAGCGGGCGCGCAGGCGTCTAATTTTCCGTTCACAACAATCGAGCCAAACGTTGGTGTTGTCAGCGTACCGGATAAGCGATTGGAATTTCTAACCACAACTTTTAGCTCGGCCAAAACGGTACCGGCCACTATCAAATTCGTCGACATCGCTGGGTTAGTGAAGGGCGCTTCGCAGGGTGAGGGCCTGGGCAACAAGTTTTTGAGCCACATCCGTTCGGTAGACGCGATTGTCGAGGTTGTGCGGGTGTTTGACGACCCTAATGTTATCCATGTTCACGGTGGCGTTGACCCTGACTCAGACATCAGCACTATCAACACCGAACTTTTATTAGCCGACTTAGAACAGGCAACCAAATCCCTCGAAAGTTTAAATAAAAATAAATCTAAGGACCCCCATACCTTTGAAGGTATAAAATTACTAGAGAAAGCTATCGAATTATTTAACAACGATATTCCACTGCGAACAAAACCAGATCTGGTGCAGGAATTGAAAGAGTTTCAGTTTTTGAGTGCTAAGCCGCTGCTCTATGTTGCCAATACTAGTGAGGGATCAGCTGATATAACCGCTATAAAGAAGCATGCCGAAACTGAAGGGGCGGGGGTAATCGCGATTAACGTTAAGGCCGAAAACGAAATTGTTGAACTGCCTGAAGCCGAGCAAGTCGAGTTTCGGACCGAGCTAGGGCTGAAATCGGGTCTCGATGAAGTGATTAAAGCCGGTTATGAGCTGCTGGGATTAATAACTTTTCTGACTGCTGGGCCAGACGAATCTCGAGCTTGGACAATAACTAAAGGCACTAAAGCGCCGCAAGCGGCCGGTAAAATTCACACCGATTTTGAGCATGGTTTCATCCGCGCCCAGGTTTATGCGTTCGAAGACTTAAAAAAATACGGCTCGGAAAAAGCGATTCGTGATGCCGGCCGCCTGCGCAGCGAAGGCAAAGAATATACCGTCGCCGACGGTGATGTGGTCGAGTTCCTATTCAATGTATAAATTATAACTACGATGGATATAGCTCGTGCCTACCGTTCTTGCGAGGCGGCCCGAATCTCCGGCCTTGGCCAACCAGTTAACTCGTGGTCATCGTTGGCATTCTTTGGGCTAGCGACTACGTACTTAATAAGTTGGACTACTAGAACACAAAGATTTATCCAAAACTCGCGTCTTTATAGCTATCTATTCATCCTTGTTGTTGCGCTAATCGGTATTGGCTCTTTCTTGGCTCACGGTACCCTAACCGTATGGGGTGGAGCAGTTGATTTTGAGAGTATGTATTTGTTAGTGACACTGGCCATGCTACTTGGCCTAAATTGGTTTTATCCGATACCGCAGAAGCTACTACTGTTCATCTGGTTGGTAGTTAATGTACCGCTAACTTACATTGCCATTCAACCGGCTCGAATCACCGACTATACCTTCATGCTTCTGGTTTTTCTGGTGATAATAATTGAGTTAATTGCCTTGAATCGCCTTAAGCAGCTGGGTAATAGTTACTTTTGGCTATCAATACTTTCGCTTGCGGTTGGTTACGGTATTTGGCAACTTGATGTCAGGAAAATCTGGTGTAGCCCGTACGGCTTATGGCAAGGCCACGCCGTTTGGCATCTACTGACCGCCTTAGCTGCTTGCTTCTTGTATATCTATCTGGCCACTAAGCCCAACCCTAGAACTGCAGTAGGGCGTGATGATCTTTGAGCCACTTCTGGGCGTCTTTATGGTTAGGGACATAGCGTTCAACTAATTGCCAGAAATCTTTAGAGTGGTTCATGTGCGTAAGATGCGCCAACTCGTGATAAATTACATAATCTGACACCCAGTCCGGCGCCATAATCAGGCGCCAATTTAACGAAATTGTGTTGCGGCTGGAACAAGAGCCCCAACGAGTGCGTTGAGAACGAATCGAAACAGTTTTGACGGTACTGTCAACCAAGTCAGCCAGCAACGGTACTCTTTCTTTGAAGTGCTTGGCCGCCTGGGCTCGGTACCATTTTTCTAAAATTCGACGAACTTGGGCGTGATCTTCCCGCACCGCTGTAACGGTGAGAATTGAGTCGGTAATCTTCACCCCTTCTTTTTGAGGGCTAATACTCAAACGGAAATCATATTCCAAGCCACGAAAAAACAGCTTTTCCCGTTCCGCGACAAGAGCGTTCAACTTCTCAACTACAGATCCCTGCTTCTCCCTAATCCAATCCTCATGTTTGGCAACAAATTGGTTAATGACAAATCGCGGGGTAAACCGTGGGGCCGTAACCACCACCGAGCCATTCGGCAAAACCCGAACACTAACCGAACGGCTTCTTGGGACAGTTTTAACTACGACCTTCAAGTCGCCCAACATTAGATCTGTCCTAGTAACCAATTGTTGGCGTACCAGTGCCGGTATCGCGCATGAAGAAGTAATAAATTACGCCGTACACCACCACTGCGACAACAACATAAATTAGTAGCCACTTTTTCCAGCCACCTTTTTGACCGTACCCGCCCGATGGCTGCTTAACTGTTTCGTTCCCATTCTCTTGTGTATTATCCATTTATCCACACTTGCAGACAGTTCGATTTCTGTCAAACCAAATTGTCCGCTCACTTCGGATGTTTTTAAAATTCTTCAAAAACATCGCCTGTGCGGCCACCTTCAACTCTTTAATTCTAAAAAAATCAACCAAGTGTTCCGGAGCTACTTCATAAAGAAGTAGATTCCGTAAGCGACTACGGCCAAGACAACGATAACGAGCAACCATGTCATCCAGCTGCTTTTACCGGTGCTTGTGCTAGCTTCTGGCATTGCTGCAGGAGCAGCTGGAGCCGGAGCTACTGGAGCCGTTGTGGCTTCTTGTGGCTGACCAAGATTTGCGTCTTCCATAGTCCTAGCGTCCCAGACCGATTGTGATGTGTCAAACGGATGTATTATAAAAGTTCTAAAGTGGTACTGTTTAGCTATGGGTATTAAAGCTCGTTTAGTCACCTTAGCTAGCGTATTAACGATCCTTTTAACATTCACATCACTGTTTGTGACTATGGGTAGTCTTAAAACTCCCGGCAGTGCGGTGTTTAATGCCGGTTCAGAAGATCAGATGGAGTCGGTTAGTGTATTTGTTCACTTTAATACAGAAGGCCTGAGCGATGAATATAAAAACAGTTGGGGCCAGAAATACGGACTTGCCTATTACCAGCAGATTGTTCCTGCCCCAGGCGAGGTGAATCAGTTCCGCTTGTACTGGAATCTTTTAAAAGCTGGTGATGTACTTGAATGGATTAAAAGAGATCCCGAAGTTACTTGGGCCGAATTTCAAGGGATCGCCGAACCCTTATTCACCCCAAACGATACACAATTCAGTAGTTCGTGGCATTTAAATAGTGCTCGACTAGGCGCCCAAGAGGCCTGGGATATTTCATCCGGAAAGAACGTCATAATTGCGATCTTAGATACCGGAGTCGACTGTACTCACCTGGATTTATCCTGTGTTCCTGGCTGGAATATGTTTGATAACAATTCGAACACCAACGATGTGCTTGGCCACGGCACGAATGTCGCCGGAGTAGTGGCAGAAATTGGTAATAATTCGGCCTACACCACTGGGGTAGCCGGGGAAGCTAAGATAATGCCCATCAGGATAAGTGATACAAGCGGTGTGACCTCCTTTTCGATAGTAGCGGCTGGTTTGCGATGGGCATCTGAACAGGGTGTCAGAGTAGCAAATAATAGCTATAAATCTAGTAAAAGCTACTCCGTCCAGTACGCAGCACAAAACTTTGCTAGTTTAGGTGGTGTTCTTACGATTGCGGCTGGTAACGACAACATTCTCGAAACTGGTCCTGGAGCCCAATATGCCTTAACCATCGGGGCGACTAATCCAGACGGCACTAGGTGGGGGAGTTCTACTAGGGGTGTTAATTATCTAAGTTATACCGCTCCTGGTTCAGGCATCCAAACGACCCAGAGGGGCGGTGGCCTAGCTATTCGAACAGGAACCTCTTTTTCTGCTCCGGTTGCGGCTGGTTTAGTAGCTTTAATGAAGGCCTCAAAACCCAGTCTCTCCTTTGCCGAAACCAAAGAAATTATCGGGCTGACGGCGACAGATCTCGGCGCACCTGGACCGGATGATTTGTTTGGTGGCGGTGAAGTAAACTTCGCTCGAGCCCTGCAAGAAGTCCGTAATAGAGGCGGAAGCATCAACACCTACGTTCCACCGCCTCAATGCTCCGACGGCATCGACAACGACGCTGATGGATTGATCGATTATCCGATTGATGCTGGTTGTTCGAGTACATCTGATAACGATGAAACTAATACAGCACCGCCACCACCACCCGCTCAATGTTCCGACAGTCTTGATAACGATTCTGACGGACTGATTGATTTCCCAAATGATCCAGGCTGTTCAAGCGCCTCTGATAATGACGAGACAAACGCCGCGTCACCGCCGCCACCGCCACCTCCACCTCCGCCGCCACCTCCACCGCCACCGCCTCAATGTTCCGACGGTATCGACAACGACGCTGACGGATTGATCGATCACCCTAAAGACCCGGGTTGCTCCAGTACCTCTGATAATGACGAGACAAACGCTGCTACTACTTCGCCAACACCACCAACTAATCCCCCACCGACGTCTCCTTCAACACCTTCGGAAACCGAAGCTGGAATCGCAATTCCAACACCAGCCGCAGGAGAGGAGTATAAAGCGCCGACAACGAAACCATCGTCGCCTAAAATAACCTCTACCAATACAAAATCAGATAAGAAGACCGAAGTTGCGCAGTCGGACCAAGTCGAGGTAAAGAGCGCTCAAAGCGTAGAAACAACGTTAAACGAACCCGAAAACCCTCAGTACTTCGGGCGGGTATCAATTTCAGGCAAAACTCTGCCAAACATCGAGGTGGAGTTATTGGTAATGCCTGCCAGTAAAAAATTTTCAGAAACCTCTAACGCAGACGGTGAGTTTGAGTTTAAGCTAAAAGAGCAGCTCGAAATTGGGTCGTATACCGCTGCCGCGAGAGTCATTTCTTCTCAAAACGATATGCCCTACAGCAATTCTGTCGCTATCGAAGTAGTCGAGAAAAAGATGAATTCCATCACCGTCGAGGTGGCGGTGGCAATCTCACTGCTTCTTGGCGGTGGGCTACTGCTCGCTTACCGAACCATATTACCCCGACTGCTGAAGAGTAAGGATATCTAGCACCGCCTGGAAATACCTTGCGTTAAATTTTCTCTTGCGCGCCCGGCAGGGGTCGAACCTGCGACTTTGTGCTTCGAAGGCACACGCTCTGTCCACTGAGCTACGGGCGCATTTATCTAACGTATTTTCCCAGAAAACAGTCTAAAAATCTACCGTCTGATGGTTTTTGGAACGATCTTTGGATAGTCGGAGAGCATCGAGTGCATTTCAGCTTTCGTCAGTAGGCCCGTTTCTGGACCAATCTTTGTAACAACTCCCGCAGCGTTTGCCATCCCCCAACGCATCGCTTCATCGATCGTTTCACCATGAAGCAGAGCTGCAGTAAAGCCAGCGCCATAGGCATCGCCACACCCAGTTCGCTGGACAACATTGGAAGGAATAATCTCGAGAAATAATAATTCATGTCCATCAAAACAGTACGCACCATTTGGGCCATCAGTAATTACTACGATCTTAACGCCGTAATCGTAGAGCGCTTCGGCTAATTTTGCGAATGATGCCGAGGCTGGTAGCTCAGTAAGATGCATCGCCTCTTCTTTATTAACAAACAAAATTTCTGTAATCGCAAAATACTTTTTTAGAACCGTAACGCCGTCCTTAAGCTGAAATGAACCGGGATTAAAACTCAGTTTTGCTCCAGTCTTCTTGATAAACGCCGATACCTTCTCGTAAGCAGACTTGTAATCCTTGCCCATACTGGTCAAGTAAACCCAATCAACTGGTTCAAAGTTGGGTAGCTTATACTCACGAGGTTCGTGGTAAACAATCAGACTCCTCTCGTTCTGAAAGACAATCGCTGTTGAGTAGCTTGTCATCCCACTGAAATGCTGGATATAGCGCTGGTCGACACCTTCTTTTTCTAAGGCGTCTAGAATTCTTTTACCGTTATCGTCATCCCCCACCACGCTATAAAGCTGACTCTCTAAGCCAAGACGAGCAAAAGATACGGATGTATTTGCCGCATTACCACCAACAGTAAAAACTAACTTTTCCGCTAAAATCTTATCGGCATAGTGGATACAGAGCATGCATTTGGCGTGATGAAGCTCACACCTAACCTCGGCATCCTTCAAGAAAACAAAACAGTCTAGCGTCGCTTCACCAATCGATAGTACTTTTTTCACTTACTTATCATAACAAACTTTTAAGGCCGACAGAGTGCGCACTGTCGGCCTTGAATTCGGGATTAGAGCGGGGGCCCTTTTTCCGGAAACCTACACTTCCCCAGGAGCGGAAGTTTCCAGATACTTTTTGACCTTCCCAGGTAGCCAAAGTGTCGCGATAATAGTAGCCCTCTCCTTGCCTTCGCAACTTTGCCAAGCGACAATGTCGCCATCCTCCCTGCCGCTCAACGCCTGAAACATCGGACTGAGAGGAGTGACGATTAGCAGATCCTCAGAACCTGAGGCTACTTCAAACTTGGAGAGCAGGACGGCCTGTTCGGCCCCCTCCTCTGACGTTTGATCGAGGGGCGTCCACATCTTGACGAGTGCGCAGTCCCCAAGAATGAGTCCTGGCCCACCAGCTGGTCGTTCTTCGGGCAGACTCTTGAGCCAGCCGGAGAACTGAAATGATGACTCGATGAGCCATTTCTCGACGCGTGCCAGCAAGCCGTTCGCCTGGAGTGTTTGTGCGATCGCTCCGCGATCACACTCACCGAAATCCAGTCCGTCCTTGAGTTTAGTCGGGTTGACAGCTATGCCGTCAAACAGTGAAGAGCGAGCCTTAACGCTCATGTTATCCTCCGTGTTAATCCCTCCAGCATTTCTAGAGAGAACCGATCACAAACAACCGGTTTTTCTCTTATACCATAATTTGTCCAAGTTTCCCAGCTTAATTTTTCGTTTCTCATCTGTTAGAATATACGAGTATGGTGCTAGTAGCTCAGTGGTAGAGCAATCGGTTGTGGTCCGATTGGTCGCAGGTTCGATCCCTGTCTAGCACCCTTTGAACCTGTACAAGCATATGCTATTACTAGAAATACTGATTGATAACATTTAGTGATAAGATCGTTAATGTAATGAAACCTAAAACTCATTCCCGTTTCGTCCGCTCTATCTATTTCTGGGTTGGTATCGTTGCAACACTGGCGTATCGAATCGTGATCGTCCTTAACCACATTAGCCCAACTTGGGTGCTAGCTTCCTGGTATATTGGCACGCTTGGCTTTATTATCTACTTTGCCCATCGCTACCAAATATCGGAATTGCGGGCGAAATTAATTAAGAGAAATTCGCTGTCAGAAAAGATTAGTCGCGGCGACCAGCTATCGGCCGAAGACAAAGAAGCAATCGAATATATATTCAAAACCCTACAGTCATCGCGCGAGAAGTGGAACTATATTTTTATTTTCGTGTCGTCAGTTTTAGCGCTGATGGCTGGTATTTACCTAGATTTTATCGCCAAGTAGCGAGAGCAGATTTTACTTCTTGGCTTTGGCGCGTAGCGATGAATTAAGAATTCTTTTACGTAGTCGTAAGGATTTCGGCGTAGCTTCTAGTAGCTCGTCATCCTCAAGAAAGTCAATTGACTGTTCGAGACTTAGAATATTCGGTGGGGTAAGAGTAATAGCGTCATCACTCCCTGCTGCTCGAACGTTTGTTTGTTTCTTTTCTTTTGTAACATTAACTTCCAGATCGTTCTCCCGAGCGTGAAGACCAACGATCATGCCCTCATAAACTGGTGTTTGCGGATTAATAAAAGTAATTCCCCGCTGTTGGGCGTTGTTGAGACCATAAGAAACAGCCTTTCCAGACTCTGAAGCGATTAGTACCCCATTACGCATCTTAGGAATTGCGCCACTAACTGGTTCAAACCGCAAAAATAGGGAGTTCATAGTTGCCGTACCACGAGATAGCGTTAGTAAAAGGTTACGCAAACCCAGTAAACCTCGAGTAGGTATCTCAAACACCAATCTGGTTGTCCCGTCATCATTTTCGGTTTGTGAAAGTATAAGACCCTTTCGTTTCCCAATCTCACCTGTTATGGGGCTTGAGTAATCGCTCTTAACGTCAACTGTTAGCTCTTCAACTGGTTCCTGCAATACTCCATCAATCATTTTCGTCACCACCTGTGGCTTACTAACCTGCATCTCAAAGCCTTCTCGACGAAGTGCTTCGATCAACACTGAAAGATGCAGCTCACCGCGACCCCAAAGAATATATTCGCCTGTTTCTCCAGGAGTCATTTTTAGAGAAACATTAACTTCTAGCTCTTTAATAATACGTTCGTAAATTTTTTGGCTAGTCAATTGCGTTCCCTCCTGTCCAACAAATGGTGAAGTGTTGGCTGAAACAGCCATTTTTAACGTTGGTTCGGCGATTTGGAGTGTAGGCAAAGCCTCGGGAGTAATGGCATCGGCAATAGTGTCACCAATCCGACAATTTCTCAATCCAGTAATGGCAACTATGTCGCCTGATCGGGCCTCTTCAGATTGTAAGCGTTTTAGTCCGTGAGTGCTGTAGACTCTATCAATCTTAGAGGTCTCTCTCCACCCATCTGGTGTACCGATTGCTACTGCTAGGCCAAGCTTAGCAGTACCGCGGGTAATTTTACCAATAGCATACTTACCCTGAAAATTGTCCCAATCAAGTGCTGTCACCAGCATTTGGAACGGTTCATTGTGAGCGGCAACTGGCGAGGGGATATGTTTTAATATCGCGTCAAAGATTGGCGTTAGATCCGTATCTGCGCTTAGCTGCTCGGTTGTTGGAGCGCTGTCCCAGGCCTTACCGTCCCGACCAACAGCATAGTAAACCGGAAACTCTAGTTGAGCAGCATCAGTTGCTAAATCCAAAAATAAATCAGCCGTATCACGCAAAACTTTATCTATTTGGGCGTCAGATTTATCTACTTTGTTAATAACTACAATTGGCCGAAGACCGAGCTCTAATGCCTTTTTTAAAACAAACTTAGTCTGTGGCATCGGACCTTCTTTAGCGTCGATAATCAACAGCGCTCCATCAGTCATCTGCAGTGTTCGTTCAACTTCGCCGCCAAAATCAGCGTGCCCTGGCGTGTCAACAATGTTTATTTTTACACCCTTGTATGTCACGGCAGTGTTTTTGGCCAAAATTGTAATGCCTCGTTCTCGCTCCTGGTCGTTGGAATCCATAATCAAGGTCTGGCTCATCGCCGCTTCATTCTCACGAAAAGTGTGAGATTGCTTTAAAAGCCCATCTACAAGAGTGGTTTTTCCGTGATCAACGTGAGCAATGACGGCGATATTACGAATTGGCATTTTTATTGAACGAACGTCAGGGCTTTACCTTTTTGATCGGCTCGTCCTGTTCGACCAATACGGTGGATGTAATCTCCGTAGCTTTGAGGAAGATCAAAATTAATAACATGGGTGACGTTAGGGATATCTAGTCCTCGAGCGGCAACATCCGTTGCTACAAGAATTTGAGTTTTGTTGTCTTTAAACTCGTTTAAGGATCTTTGGCGTTGAGATTGGCTCTTGTTACCGTGAATGGAAGAAGCGCTAAAACCACGCTCTATTAGGGCGTCACATAGACGCTCTACACCGTGTTTGGTTTTACCAAATATTAGTACTTTCTTGCACTCATCTGTTCCTAACAATTCATGGAGAAGAGTCATTTTATGAAAGTTGTCTGTGAAGTGAATTACGTCCTGATCAACATTAACGGAGGTCTCACGCTTTTTGACGCTAATGGTTTGCGGAGACTGCAGGAAGGAGTGAACCATGTTTTTGACTTCCGGAGCCATAGTGGCCGAGAAAAAAAGAGTTTGACGATTAACTGGTAATTTCCCAACCAACATTCGAATATCTTTGATGAATCCCATATCAACTAAACGATCAGCTTCGTCAATTACCAGATTTTGAACATCACTTAAGTGAAGTGTTCGACGCTCAAAGTGATCCTTAAGGCGGCCTGGAGTACCGATTATAAATTGTGGGCGACGTTGAAGTGATCGGTCTTGATGCCCGTAGCCGTTTCCGCCGATACAAACTGCTGAGTAGATTGGTAGTCCGTATGCAAACTCTTTTAATTCTTCATCGATTTGCACCGCTAGCTCGCGTGTAGGAACAATTATCAGGGCTTTTTGACTCCGATCAGAAAGCATTTTATGAATTAATGGCAGTAAAAATACTGCAGTTTTACCGGTGCCGGTATCTGCTAAGCCAATAACATCACTTCCAGCCATAACAACTGGAATTGCCCGGTCCTGAATTGGTGTTGGTGTTACGTAACCATGACGAATAACACGGTCAACGACCTGGTTATTTAAACCGAAATCGTCAAAAGAGTGTGTTGGGGCGTACGGCAATTCAACCGGCAAGTCAGCCGATTTATTTATAAACAGCGACTGATTGACGCCGTTTGAGCCTGAGCTTGTACTGCGACGGCCAAAGCGTTGCTGGCGACTTCTCCCCAACGAGGGACGCTTCGAAGTTCTTGTATTGTTGTACATTTTCTAAAAACAGCCTTTCTACTGTTTGGTTCGACCAAGTTTGGTCGGTGGCTCCCAGACAGTAAGGCCACTTGTTTTTAGCAACAGGGCAACAATCCGAAAGCAAATATTATTTTGCTTGACGCACTTCTGTGACACAGAGTATACGTAAAGTCCTGATATCATAGCAGTAGTTTGGATAAATGTCCAGCTCAAGAGGGTCCAATCGGCAAAGGGAGGTAGTTTCTGGTAACCTGAAGCTATGGGGAGAGTAGCTGGGAAACATAGAGTAGTTATTGTGGGTGGTGGTTTCGGAGGTATTCGTGCTTCACAAGAGTTAGCCAAATATAGTGACGAATTTGACATTACCTTAGTTTCAGATAAATCTCACTTTGAGTACCACGCCGCATTGTACCGGGTTGTTACAGGACGCTCACCGTTAGAAGTCTGCATACCTTTATCTACGATTTTCGAAAGTTCACCAGTAAATGTTGTTGAAGATACTATCCAGACTGTTTATCCAAAAACTAAACAGATACTTGGAAAGGATGGCTCCAAATATTCATACGACTCGCTCATTCTCGCTCTTGGAAGTGAGAATGCCTATCTCAATGTTCCTGGGCTCAAAGAGCATTCATTCACCTTAAGATCCATCAACGACGCCTTGCGACTAAAGGAACATATTCATGAGATTTTTATCAATGCGGCCATCAGCCTAAAGAACGGTACTCGCCAACCGATCCACATAGTCTTGGTTGGAGGCGGACCAACTGGGGTGGAGCTGTCCGGTGAGTTAGCAATTTACGCTCGTCATATGGCAAGACGCCACCGCCTTGACCCTAATACAATTATCATTGATCTTTTTGAATCTGGTGAGCGATTACTAGGAACGCTAGATAAGAAAATTTCTGAGATAGCTTTTGAGCGCCTTCATTACTTGGGTGTAAATATTTTTCTTAATACCCCAATCCTTGAAAACCGAATTGAGGCTGCATATCTCGCTGACATGAAACTAAAAACTAAGACTTTAATTTGGACGGCTGGGGTAACGACAAACCCTCTTTACGCAAGAATAAAGGGTTTAAGCTTCAACGCTACAAACAAGGTCCTTGTTGACCTTTCTATGCAAGCTAAGGGTTTCCATGATCTTTACGTTATAGGAGACGCTGCGGCAAGTATGTATAGCGGTATGGCTCAATCAGCCCTCTACGATGGTGAGTTCGTAGCCGAATGCTTAAGAAGAAAGTTGCATGGCCGACCGATAGCTACCTACAACCCTCATAAACCTATTTTTGCTATTCCAGTTGGACTCGGTTGGGCAATCGTAGTCACAAAAATAGGTGTGTTTCGTGGAAAATTGGGTTGGATACTACGTCGTGCGGCTGACTTTAGATTCTTTAGCTCGATTCTTCCCTTACAAAAGGCTTTGATAGCGTTTTCTGACGGATATCAGCTAAGCGAGACTTGCCCTATTTGTTCAAAACCAAATCGTTTGCACAGTAAGGTGTAATAAACTAAATTTAAAAAGTAATCTTAAGTAGTGTAGGAGGGGGAATGAATAGTAAGATTTGGGCGTTGGCTCGTATTGCATTGGGACTTGTTTTTCTTTGGGCATTTTTAGATAAAGTTTTTGGACTAGGTTTCGCTACTAAAGCTAGTATGTCGTGGTTATCTGGCGGTTCACCAACGGCAGGGTATCTAGCTCACGCGACAACTGGACCGTTGGCACCGTTCTACCAGAACCTAGCAGGATCGGGATTTGTTGACTGGATATTTATGATTGCCCTACTGGGAATTGGTATATCTATGGTATTTGGTGTCTGTATGCATCTTGCTGGTTGGGGCGGGGCATTACTGATGGTAGCGATGTGGTCAGCTTCTTGGCCCATAGAAAACAATCCAGTAATTGATGAGCATATTATCTATGCTTTGATGCTAATGGGCTTTGGTTCAACTAGTATTGGGGACTCCTGGAGCTTGCGGACTTGGTGGAAGAGCACTGGCTTGGTTATGCGACATCCTTTTCTAGCCTAAGTCGCTAGAACGTCACCACCGGAGGGTTGACAGATCCACCATAGCTGGTAAACTGGGAAACGTCCGACTGTAAAGGAGGTTCCATACCCCCGTTGTTAGACAGAATACGAAAAAACATACATTCTATTACCGAAGTTGTCCGTAGTTTTCTCTCCCAAGTCACGAGTTTTATCTTGACTCTCGCCAGTGGCCTTTTTTCAGCTGTAAAATCTCTAAAATTTGTAAAGCGCTTTCCTAAGCGTCCTATTCGTTTTATTAAAAAATACTCGATGCAGATTAGCTTTGGGGTAGTTTTGGCGCTCTTTTTAACTGTTTCGGTTGGTGAGGGTCAAGCCTACCAGGTTGGAGCAGCCGATTTCTCGAGCGATATTGACTTACCAGCCGATGGCTTTTTAGGTAAGCCACAAATCTTAGGAACCCAAACTATTTTAACTGGTGAGACCGAACAAGTAGCGATTATTAACTACACCGTTGAAAAGGGTGACAGTATTTCAGGTATCGCGAGCCGGTATAACCTAAGTGTTGGCTCACTTTTGGATGCCAACGGTCTTAAAGCCATTAGTGTGGTCAAGGCTGGTGACCAGCTTATCATCCCCGCTGAGGACACCAACCAATCTAATGACTGGATAGCTGAGATCAACGCCGAGAAGGCTCGTCAGCAAAAATTGGCCGAAGCCGCCCGTCAGAAACAGCTCGCCCAATCACGAAGTCGTATAACTACTAGGGGTCGCTCCACTGCCTCAATTAGCAGTAGTTACGAAATCATTGGCAAAGAATACGGTAGCTATAACGGTGGTTTACCAGGTTGGTGTACGTGGTGGGCAAACAAAATGCGCTCAGATTTACCAAATGGTATGGGTAACGCCCGTGACTATCTCCGCAATGCCCGGGCAGCAGGAATGGCAACGGGTTCTATAGCACGACCAGGAGCAATATTTGTTAGCGGTGAGTCTGGCTGGGGCCATGTTGGTTACGTAGAATCTGTCAGTGGTGGCACAATGACCGTTACCGAGATGAACTACGTTGGTCGGTACGTCGTTAATCGCAGAACAACCTCAACCTCTATTGCCTGGGGTTTTATCTACTAGATACTCTTGATTTTATCTTGGGCATAGCTCAAGATATGGAGGCATTTCATTGTCAGGAGGACAGAGATGATGAATTTCGTACTTTCCATGTTCATTGTTCTGGTTTGCGCTAGACTGACCAGCGCCCAAACCACCAAGCTGGAGGTTGAGACGGCCTACAAACACCTGCTCGAGATCGCCAAGACCGCCGGTTATGACGGTCATGTGAATGAACGAGGCCAGCCATTGACCGGGTTGAAGAGTCGTCTTCAAACCAGCCTACTAGGGTCTGGACAAACTCTGGAGCAGGCGAAAGCTATTCAACAAATCCGGACCAACAATGTTCGGTCGGTTGCCGAAGGGTTCTATGAAATGACGCACGACAAGACCGGTCTAGTTCAAGAGCTCACTTTCGAGCCAATCAAAGTCACCCTTAATGGAGAGTTCGCGGCAATGGTTGAATCCAGCGTGCTATTCCCTCCCACTGACGACGGTTATCAGTTTGGCTTCAAATGGATCTGGCATCTAAGACGCGCCGGTACAGAATGGATGGCGTTTGACATCCATGAGACTCGGTTTTCAAAGCCGCCCTAACATTGGTTCGGGGCGGCTAATCCTTTATAATGTGCTTATGAGACGGGGATATTTGCGGAACTTTATTTTCGGCGCCGAGGACAGTTTGGTTTCTACCGTTGGGCTACTTTCCGGTGTGTCGTTTGCCGGTCTTACTAATCGCGAGATTATCTTAAGCGGCGTTATTCTAATTTTAGTCGAGTCTATTTCGATGGGCGCGGGCGTTTATCTATCTGAAGATTCAGCAAACGACCTACCTCAAGAAGGTGAGCGCGACAATACCATCGCTGACGCGACAATTATGCTAATTTCTTACCTCTTGATCGGATTGACTCCGTTGTTACCTTACGTATTTTCAGCTGATACTAAAATAGGATTTTACTACTCAGTTGGATTTTCTCTTCTCTCTCTTTTCTGCCTTGGATTATTTAAAGGTTATGTGGTCGGAAAACACCCGGTTTATAGTGCAATTAAAGTCTTTATAGTGGGTGGTTTAGTTACTGCTATTGCCGTTAGTGTTGGCTTAATAATTAAAACCGTTTAGGTTAGCTGCGCCCCCGGCAGGATTCGGACCTGCGACCTAGCGGGTAGAAACCGCTCGCTCTAATCCACTGAGCTACAGGGGCATGAAGACTAAACGAAGTCTATCTTATTTTAGCTTGAAAATATAGGGTTTGTAAGGTAATTTTAAGTTCATGATAACTCGTGAAGAGGCATATAAGTTACTAACAGATAACGTAAAAAATAAAAATTTAATTCGTCATTGCTTGGCTGTGGAGGCCTCAATGAAGTCATTAGCTGCATATTTCAGCGCTAATGAAGAAGCTTGGGGAATTGCCGGTCTACTACACGATGCTGACTGGGAAGCTACTAAAGACACTCCCGAACAACATACTTTAGTCCTAGCGGATTGGTTAGAAGATTGGGATCTAGGAGATGAGGGAATCAAAGAAGCGATCCTTGCTCATAACCATTTCCATAACGGTCACGAACCACCCCAAACTCAATTTGAATGGTCGCTGTACTGTGCTGATGAATTAACAGGCTTAATTGTTGCTTGTGCGCTAGTTCAGCCAAACAAAAACATCGGTACGGTTACCGTAGACTCTGTAATGCGTAAATTCCCAGAAAGCGCTTTTGCAGCAGGTGTCGATCGCTCCAAAATCCAGAACTGTGAAGCCGAATTAAATATCGATTTAGAAAGTTTTATAGAAATTGTTCTTAAGGCAATGCAAGAGATTGCCGAAGATTTGGGGCTATAAAAAACGGTGCGCAACCCACAAGGGACACGCACCGCGAACGTAGGATTCGGCGAATCTTGACCCTGGTCTCGGCACAATTCTTAGGAACCAGGACTCACATCGGCTTCTGCTGCGAGGCTTCGAGTTTCGCCCAGTCGTCTTTGGGCTTCCAGACGACGTTGCCGTTTTTGATGTCTTCGGCCACTTCTGGGTCATCCTGTCTGTACTCCGGGATCGGTTTGCAAACCAGAGCCACCACCGGTAGCTGTTGGCCCGAGTCCGTTGTATACACAGTATCCACCTTCAGGGACCTGTTAAGGAAGCAGATGATCCCCACGACCTCAGCTCCGTAACTCTCTATCAGCCTGATAAGAGCGTAGGTAGTGCTGAAGTTATTGCAGACATCCTCCACAATCCACCATCGCTCTCCGGGACCCGGTTTGTGGCGGCCGAACACCATTTCAGAGATCTCTCTGGAGGTTTCGGTCGCCGCCACAAGCACCTTCGTGCCTGGATAGATGTAACGCTTTCGAGCGTGGGCACCTAGTGCAAAAGCAAGAGCTTTCCCACCTTCGGGAGCTCCACAGTAGCCGTTGCAGTGGTCAGATACGTGCAAAGGCATTAGACCCCTTGCGATGTTGTTGACGTCATTGGGATATTCCTCAACAACCGCAAAGTTGATGTAGGTATCCCCAACGAACTGTCTCTTCTGTTCGTCTCGAGCGGTATAACCGACAAGCGGATCGCACCGCTTACCGTCGAATTTCCGACAGTCGTAGTACCCACCTAGGGTCTGCACCCTCCGAAGGTGCTCATTCTCTTCGTACATGATTGCTTCCTCCTGCCCTTAGCCCAGGGCTGTGGCGATTTCATCCACAATCCGTTTGGCGGCATCGGCCCTTGTACCGGACTTGGGTTGAGTGATTGGTCTGCCGACGATCAGTACGTCAGAGCCGGCCTCGATTGCAACAGTTGGCGTTGTAGTTCGTTTCTGGTCGTTTGCGTCTCCGCCCGCAGGACGAATGCCCGGAGTGATGATCTTGAAATTCGGACCCACACGATTCCTGATAAGCGTGGTTTCTTGCGCCGAAGCCACAACCCCATCCAAACCACATTCCTTGGCCATTTGGGCGAGATGGCAGACTAGGCTCGTCAGAAAGCTCGACTTATCAGTCCGTGAGTACTCGCAAATCGCATGAATAAACTCGGATGGAATCATGTCTAAGAGCTCGTCCGGACTGATTGACGTCAGAACCGTTACCCCCAGAACCCAGGGTCGGGCCTCGAGATCAGGACATCCTATCGACACCCCCTCGACCGCTGACTTCATCATTGCTCTTCCGCCCAGACACATGACGTTAGTCATACTGACACCCGGCCAAGCAGCAGCGCTTGATACGCCATTCTTGACCGTTTCGGGAATGTCGATGATCTTGCCGTCCCAGAATGCCCAACACCCAGCGTCAAAGATGTGTCGAGTGAGCACTCCCGCGTCTTGCTTTTGAATCCGTTCGTGTCCAAGCTTGAAACCGCCTACAAGCGGGTACAAATCATCGACACACTGTCTCGCTTCGTCTGTGTCCATTCCATCTAGCGGAACACAAAGCCGATCTGTCAGCTTTAGTGATAGAATCCTCATCTTAGTCACCTCGTATTAAAGAGCTAGCCTAAACCTTCAATCAAGAAAGTTTGACCCCTCCACTGCAAAGGATTGTATCAAAGAAGTGCTGGGTAATCCACCTTCTACGGTATGACTTCAATCTATAACTTTATCCGCTTTAACTGTAGGGCGTTAACAACAACAATCACAGAAGACATTGCCATCAAGAAGGCTCCAACATCGGGTCTCAAAAATAGTCCCCACTTAGAAAATACTCCCGCAGCAGCGGGAATCGCTACAACGTTGTACCCAACCGCCCAAACCAAATTCTGAATCATTTTTGTGTAAACTTTCTTAGATAAAACTAAGAGTCTAGAAATATCTGCCGGATTATTCTTAATTAGGATTATGTCTCCCGCTTCAACTGTTACGTCCGTTCCTGCCCCTATCGCCACCCCCACATTGGCTTGAATCAAAGCCGGAGCGTCGTTAACGCCGTCGCCGACCATCATCACGGCCTCGCCTTTATCTTGGAGCTCTTTGACTTTCTTGTATTTGTCTTCCGGCAGGACACTAGAAAAATAGGTGTCTATCCCGAGTTCCACCGCCACATACTTAGCCACCCCCTCGTTATCACCGGTGATCATCGCCACCTTTACTCCGGCTTGATGTAAACAATCGACAGCTTCTTTGGACTCTGGACGGATTTTGTCGGCGACGGCGATTAAGCCCAATACCTCCTTGTTGCTTCGCAGTATCGCCACGGTTTTTCCTTGATCGGACAGTTCGGATAACTTTTTCTCCAACTCTCCGAGCTCGACACCATCTAAGATTTTTTCATTACCGAGCCAAAACTGCTGACCGTCAATTCTACCAGTAACACCCTGACCAGCCAGATTTTTGAAGTCTTGGATCTGCTTAGAGGAAACCTTGCTTTCGCTGGCTTTCTCAAGCACGGCTCTGGCTAACGGATGTGAAGACCCGGCCTCCAACGCTGAGGCGATGGTCAGGAGCTTGTTTTCATCCTCCGCTACAATGTCGGTTACGGCCGGTTTTCCTTCTGTTAATGTGCCAGTTTTGTCAAAAGCGACAACACTAATATTGCGTGCCGCTTCAAGTTTCTTCAGAGACTTTAAGAAAATTCCATTCTTAAGAGCTAGCGAGGTAGCGGTGGTCGAAACTGTCGGAATAGCTAACCCCAGCGCGTGCGGGCAAGCGATAACCAACACTGTCACCGCTAAAGTCAAAGCAAAAGCAAAAGTCTGTCCTTCCACCAAAGTCCAAACTAGAACTGTCGCAATGGCTGTACCAAGCGCCACAAATGTCAAAAGCGAAGCTACCCGATCGGCTAAATACTGTAGTTTGGGTTTGGTAGTCTGGGCGGTTTCAACCAATTGTTGAATATGTCCAACCGTTGAATCTAAGCCGACTTTTTCTAGTCTTATTGTCAACGATCCATCTAGACAAATCGAACCGGCAATTACTTTGTCGCCAGCTTTTTTGCTGATTGGTTTGGATTCGCCCGTCACCAGCGCCTCATCCATATTGGCCTGGCCGTCGATAATCACCCCATCGGCCGGTAGTTTTTCGCCGGGCTTAACAATGACCGTGTCTCCAGGCTTAATCTGCTCCAGCGGCACATCTTTGCTTTGACCGTCCACTAAAAGATGGACTTCTTTCGGCAACAATTTCGCCACTTCCTGCAGGGCGCTTCCGGCGGCGGCAGTCGATTTAGCTTCCAAATAGTGACCAAACAGCAACACCCAAATTAGGGTCGAGATTTCCAGGAAAAATTCCATACCGCCAAAACTGGGGATGAACGTGGAAGCGACGGAGAATAGAAAGCCACTGGCGACCGCCAGCGACACTAGCGTCATCATACCGTAACTTTTGGCTTTAATTTCGTGCGTGGCGTGTTCAAAGAAAACTAAAGAGAAATAGAAAATTATCGTCGAGATAGCAAAACCAACATACTGTCGCCCCTCAAAATCCGGTGTCCCCAAGAATTTCACCCCAACATTACTAACGAGAAGAAGCGGAACCAGTAGAGCGGTAGCGTACCAAAACCGACGCAGAAACATCATCGCGTCGTCCATTGTCATCGCGTGATGACCGCCATGACTATGGTTATGTTCGGCGTGGTCGTGACAGTTGTCCATTATTCCCCATCCTTTAGACTAATTTTGAGCCGTTTGAAAATAATTACCAGGACGAACACCAGGACCAGCAGAGCGAGAATGGCAAATACCGGGTTTTCGTTGAGAAATTTTGAAATATTGCGACCGATCGTGAGCACGCCAACGGTAAACTCGCTTTCAACGGCGACATTAAGTCGACCATTTAAGACATTAATGCCCAGATATAGGCCGTACAGGATCATCACGGCGCCACCAAGCAGACTACCAACAGTCGTAACGCCGAGTGGTTTATTGAAGAACGCCCGAACCTTCATCAGTCCGGAGGTACTCATGAGCATGGCACCAAGTAGCAGCGGCAGGACCATGCCGGCCACATAACTCAAGCCCACAATGAGCGCCATGAATGTACTTGGTGAAAGCGTGGTCAGGGCGATAGCCCCTAGCAGAACTGGGGCGCAACAAGCCGTTGCCAGGCCAGAAGTCACTCCCAGCAGAAAGAGCGAGCCGATCGTCGCTTTGCCCTTAAGTTCACTCGGCCGGATAAACATCGGCAGTTTGAATTGAAAAACCAGTAGCAGACCTAATAGAATCATTACGATCGCCCCAATGCCGTAAAAATACGGGTGGTAGTCGTTAAAAATGTTGATTAGTTCTCGAAATCCGAGCGCGATTGGCAACATCACCGCGGCAATCCCCAACGAGAAAACCAATGTAGCCAACAAGACCCGAACCCGCGTTTGGACAATCTGCGCCAGGTATGTCGGCAGTAATACTGTCAGGCAACACGGCGCAAATAAGGCGATCGCACCGGAAACAAAGCCAACGACTATACTGGCACTCCAGAAAATAACGTCCATTACTTGACGTTGGCCGATACCGTTAGTCGAATTTCTTTAGAATTATTTATCTTGAAGGTGGAATAACGCTCGATCGGACCGTACACTGGCATTAAGGCCGGTTCGTAAGTAACTCCAATCTCGGCTGTTTCACCTGGAGCTAGATCGTGATTCCAGGCCCTTTCGGCGCTCGACATATGAGCGGGCATATTAAACATCGGTGAGGTTTCGCCGTTGATTTTAACTTCCGTCATCGTGCAGTTACAGCTAGTTTCAAATCTACTCAAATTCATTTTTTCGCTACTTGTATTTCTAAAAGTGAAATTAGCAGTTTTTTTATCGTCGACTGTCATTTCGCCCAAATTCATCTTTTCACTCGAAAGTTCGTAGGTACCGATAAGACTGTTTGTACTGACGGTATTTTCCTCCGAACCCTTAGACCCAACAAAGTATATAGCCAATATCGCGACTAAGCTAAGTCCAATCACAGATAAAACAAATTTAGACATTTCCCTCCTTAAGACTTATTTGCTAAGCGACTAACTTTAATTATTTCTTCAATCATTTTTTTCTGTTTGCCCATCGAGCCGGATTCCACTCCCTCGGCAAAACAAGTGTGGAGATGGTCTTGCATTACTTGCTGATGGACAGATTTCAATAATCCAATAACAGCAAGGTTCTGTTGCATAATATCTACACAGTATTGGTCTCCCTCCACCATGGAGGTAATTTTCTTCAGTAAACTCTCCGCCTTCTTGAGCCCTATCAAAATCTTTTGTTTGTCTTTTTCTATACCCATAATGAGTAGCCTCCGTCTACGAATTAAGAAGTTGGATTATTATTATTTCTTCAACCAACTACTATACCCCTACCTTAGGTGTAGGTAGTGGATTTGTCAAGCTTTACGAAAAAACCACCCGCAAAGGGTGGAATTCTCGTGGTGGAGCTGGCGAGAGTCGAACTCGCGTCCGAAAACAAACGAACCAAATCTTCTACAAGCTTAGACAGTTTACTTTTCTTAGATGGCTGGAATAGAAACAGACAAAATTTCCAGTCATAGCATCATCTTAATCTTGTGAATGGGCCGATGAGAACCCAAACGCTACCCTACGATTATGACGCTTCGCTGTTTTAGTAGAGATCAAACAGGGAAACGGTACTGGTGTTTAGGCCAATACTGGTTGAGCGACGAAGCTACCAAACGCGTTTGCTACAGTAGCTTTGACTTTGCTCATAACGTTTGCACGTATTTTTTTGTACTCTAAGGCAGGTACTCTCCGCTTGCAAATTTGGTTGTTAAAGTTCCCGTCGAAGCCATTACAGCCCCATGCGGATACAGTAGCATTAAACAGATAAGAAGTCAATCAATATGGGTAAAGATTTGGCCGCCCGAAGGCGGCCGTTAACCACGCGACTCACGACGCTCTGCGACTCCTTCGAGTCTTTCGGAAATGAGACTTTCCATTTCAGCCAGTCTGGTAGCGTCCGTGGCGTAGATAGTCACGAAGAGCTTCTTGGCAATGCCCCTCATTACAATCGTCATCGCTTCAGAGTCGTTGCAGACTAACCGAATTAAGAACAGGTGATTCCTGCCGATGAACTCATCGTGCCCATCCTCTCGAACAATTCCCTGGAGCAAACTTACGATTTGAAGACGCTCGGCGAAATCAAGAACTCGGATCAATTCGAAAGTGAAAGAACGAAAAAGAACAGATGTTTCCACCAAGCGATTTTATCACTCCTTGGCAGAAATTGTAAGAGAGGGTAACCTGGTTATTGATGCTGAAATTAGTTAACGCTCGCAAACAATTCACCGCCGGAGAAGTTGTAAACGCTTTAGACGGCGTATCGCTCAAAATCGCCAAGGGTGAGTTCGTCGGAATCATCGGCCCAAGCGGTTGCGGCAAATCGACCCTACTTTATACGCTTGGCTTGCTGGATTCGACCGACGAAGGCGAGTACTTTATCGACGGCACTCGCGTTGATAGATTTTCCAGCCGCGAGCGGGCCGGGTTACGAAACAAAAAGTTTGGCTTTGTCTTTCAGTCGTTCAACTTGATTAGCCGAACGACATCATTTGATAATGTTCTCCTTCCACTTTTATACGGACAGACACGAGGTGCCACCGCTAAGGTCCAGCACGCCCTAGAGCAAGTTGGTGTTTGGAACAAGCGCCGTAACTGGCCCAACCAAATGTCTGGTGGCCAGCAACAGCGGGTCGCCATCGCCCGAGCGCTTGTGACCGAACCGGAAATAATCTTAGCTGACGAACCAACCGGCAACCTGGACTCTAAGACTGGTGAGGAAATCATGGAACTGTTCCGAGATATTCACTCCAAAGGTACGACGGTAGTAATGGTCACCCACAACCCCGACTTACTAAAATACGCCACTCGCATTATCGAGATGCGTGATGGCAAAATAGTTAGCGACAAAAAATTATGAACATTATTGAAAACTTTAAAACCGCCCTTAAATCTCTTTGGAATAACCGCCTACGAAGTTTCCTAACTCTGCTTGGCATTGTTATCGGAGTTTACGCTGTCGTCACACTGCTCGCCGCCGCCCAAGGGGTTCAGAACCAAATTGGCGGATTTGTGGAGGATTTTGGCCCGCGCACGATTCTAATAATGCCGGGGGAAACCGATTCTTCTGGTACGCCAAACTTTGCCGCTCAAGCGGCGCCGTCAACTCTTCTTGTTGATGACATAGAATATCTCAAGACTCACGCCGATCTTATCGAGCAAACGGTCGACTACGCCGTATTTATCGGCGGCCTGGCCACCCACGGCGATAAAAAGCTATCCGGCATGCCAGTCGGCATTACCCCAGGCGCGGTAGAGTTGTTTAGTATCAAGGTCGTGAACGGCCGCGACTTTACGCAGTCAGATCTTGATCAGAAGAAGCGCTTTATCGTTATTAGCGAGGCCGCGGCCGAGAAGCTGGCAGTAAAAGTCGGTGAGACGATGAGTATCGGTATCGAGAAGTTCGAGGTCATTGGCTTGTTTAAAATTGAACAGTCATTAAATATCAGCTCCTCTCAGGGCGAGATGTTTTTCATTCCAGCTCCCGTCGCAAACGAGATCAACAAGTCACCGCAAGTCAATCGTATTGTTGCTCACGCCAAAACGGTTGAAGATGTCGACAGGGCTATAACCCAAGTAAAAGAAGCTCTGACCACCAAGCATGGCACCGTCGATTTTTCTGTTATGAAACCAACCGATATTCTCAAAACCGTCGACAGTATTATTAACATTCTTAAATATATGGTGATTGGTATCACTTCAATCTCGCTACTCGTCGGTGGTATCGGAATTATGAATATCATGCTGGTGACGGTAGCGGAGCGAACTCGTGAAATCGGCATTCGTAAGGCGGTTGGCGCTACCGAAAGCGCAATACTTATTCAATTCTTAATCGAGTCGATTCTACTAACCGTCATCGGTGCTTTGATTGGTATCGCCATGGCGACGGTAACGTCTTATCTTGCAGCGAAGTTCTCACCGCTCGAACCGGCGATTACTAGCAGTACCATTATGATCGCCGTTGGTATGGGGGTGGTTGCTGGAGTTATCTTCGGCTTACTGCCGGCCCTTCGCGCCGCCCGCAAAAACCCGGTTCAGGCGTTGAAATACGAGTAGATTTATACATTGTTGTTAGAAAGTAAAATGTTAGAGTAAAAATATGCTAACTAAAAGTGATCTACAAAATATCGAGGCGCTCTTCGACAAAAAATTCGATGAGAAATTTGATCAGAGATTCAAGCCGCTGAAGGTTGAATTATCCGATCTAATCGACCATAAACTCGAGCCGCTGAAAAAGGATATTAAAAAGATCAAAACCGACGTCGCCCAAACCAGGAAAGATATCAATATGGTTATTGGAGTTTTCGACAACGACAATACGAAACTACGCCAGCGAGTCGAAATTATTGAAGATAGGGTAGGGATTAGACATTAGTCCCAGCATCAGTAAGATTTGGGGTTGATTTAATGTAAAGTTTCCTTTACATTATGTGTAAATGTCAGCGGAATTACGGTTACTTTTACGAGATTTGCGCCAAGCCCAAGAGTTAAGTCAAGATGAGCTAGCTCATCAATTAGGTATATCTCGTCAATCCATTATCTCACTTGAACAGGGCGCATACTTGCCAAGTTTTCCGTTACTTATAAATATGATCCAGTTTTTTAACTGCGACTTAGAGGAGCTTGTCGAAGGCCTCAGCCAGAATGTGGCCCAATTGCCCTCAGTTGCCGAGCTGGCTATTCAGTCAATTGAACAGCCTGCCACCCGCCCAGCGGCCGGTGCGATAAATGTCTACGAAACTGCCATTGAGTACGAAGTGCAAGTTCAAGCGCCCGGGTTCAAGGAAAATGAGATCCACCTGGAATTTTCAGGTGATACGCTGACGATTACCGCCCAAACTTCTATTGACCAACGGGAGGCCGCCGAAAAACTAATCCGCCGCGAGTGGGAGTGCGACTCCTTCACCCGTCAAGTGCGCTTTGCTCACCCTATCGATGTTGATCAAGTCGAGGCCAAGCTCGCTGATGGAATGTTAACCATCCACACCCCAAAGGTAGAACCGGTCAAACCTAAGATTAAAAAGATCGAAGTGAAGAAATAGCTTCTACTAAGTTCGGCAAGAGAATCGAGGTCTGAACGACCTCTTTTCTTCTACTTAACTTCTATCGAATTAATCGTATCCCCAACGGCAATCTTTTTAACAACATCGTTGCCGGAAGTTACGCGACCGAAGATTGTGTAATTCTTAGGGAGGGTTTCGTTATCTTTAAGCATTATGAAGAACTGCGAGCCGTTGGTGTTGGGACCAGAATTGGCCATCGCCAGAACGCCCTCTAAATACCCCGTCTTGTAACTGGCCGTATTAGGATTTAGCTCGTCTTCAAACTTAGCGCCAAAAATTGAAGCGCCACCAGTACCGTTGCCGCTCGGATCACCACCTTGGATGACAAAGCCCGGCTCAACACGGTGAAAAGTAAGATTGTCGTAGTAGCCGTTTTTAGCCAGAGTCGCGAAGTTCATAACTGTCTTTGGCGCATCGTTAGGATAGAGCTCGAGGGTAATATCGCCTTTGTCAGTTTTGATTACGGCTGAAGTAGCGCTCACTTTTTCAAATGTTGTTGGATCTGCTGTCATGGTTGTTGTCTCCTTTGTAGGGCTAGTTGTATTTGTTACGGTGTCTGTTGATTTATTTTGCGGAACGAGAGAAAAAATACCGATGATAATGGCCACGAAAACTGCAAGATATATAATATTTTTCATTGTGGGCGACGAAGGAATCGAACCTTCAACCCCGGCTACGTCAAAGCCGTGCTCTACCATTGAGCTAGCCGCCCGATAACACCTGTCATTTTAGCTAATCTTTGCTCCGTTGGGAAGGCACGAGCTGACGCTTCGCAATAGCAATTTCTTCGTTAATCCGCTTCAAAAGATCCGTTTTTTCCTTAACCCGAATGCGCGGTAATTCATACAAGCTACTCTTTTCTGTCGCAACTCCCAGATTAGTAGTGACGGCCGCTTTAATGCCAAGACCGGAAACGATATCAAGCGTAACGGGATTGTACTTCCCTGATGGGTAGGAAAAGACCGGGTCATATGACCTCACGCTAGTACTAATTTCGTCAATTGCCTTTTCGTACTGGGCGTTAGCCAAATTTAAATGAATCGCCGTATGGCCACCAATTTCCATACCCGCTAATCTTAGTTGCTGAACCTGGGGCGTCGTCATGTACCCAGTTCTTCCAAGAAAGCCAGAAACGATAAAAAATGTTGCGGTGGTCTGGTATTTTTCCAAAATCGGCAGAGCATTCGTGTAATGGTCGTCATAACCATCATCGAAAGTAATAATTAGCGACTTAGGCTTGTACTTACCTTTGGCGAAATCTTCAAGCGAGATTGTTTCGTACCCGGCATCTTTGAGAACGGATAGCTGTTTATCCAAAGTCTTTGGTGAGACTGATAACTGAATTCCTAGCGGATCATCTGTCCGATCCTGGTAATCTCGAATGTAGTGGTACATCAAAATTGGTACATAGACTGACGGCGGGGTTGAAGGAACCGTTGAGTCGTTCTGTGAGAAAGGCTCTGAAACTGCCTCGCTCTTTTTCTGATCGAGTAATGGTTTGGCAGAAGAAGCCTGGATCCCATGAAAGAGTGCCAACCAAACTAGTCCACCACCGATCAGCATTAGACCAGCAACCAGATATAGAAACGTGCCCTTCATCTCTCTATCATACCCCGAATCGTTGTTTCTCGGCATTTTTAAAGGTAAAATAGGCGTATTGGTCCCATCGTCTAGTGGCCTAGGACGTCGCCTTTTCATGGCGAAGATCGCGGGTTCGACTCCCGCTGGGACCGCTGAAAGAGATCACACTCTATCTGTTACCAGTAGATTGCGGTTCTAAAAATCACACACCTAACGGGAATGTTAGTACCTCTATTCGTAAGGAAGTTCTATTCCCAGACGTGTTCAAAGTGCAGTAAACTAACAGCATAAGATTTCCCGTGCCTACAAAAAAGAGCTTATCGAATTCAGTAAGACCTACAGAGACAAATACTCCCTTGAGCTTGTCGACAAAGATGTGCTAGAAACGGCCAGCTACATAATGGAGCCCCTCTTGCTAACAAGCCCTAAGCTTTACAAGTCGTACAAAAAGCTGAACTAACCTGGTTGACAACCTGTCTCCAATCTGCTATTGTTCTGCTTAAACTCTCGCGAGAGAGGGCGTTCTTAGGAGACGATGATGCCAGAAGAATACTCAGACGTAAACGAAACCGCAGCTTTTGGTTTCTTGGTCAATGCGAGTGACCGGCTAAAAGGGGCGGACGGTGACACGGGAGCGATATTCCCCATGAGCGACGCGGAAGATTTGAGTCGTGGGGCTCGTTTCATTCCCGAAGCCGTGACTGATGCACGACGCAGTGGCCAGAAGGTCAACTTCGTTTATGATCGCAGTGCATGCTGCTGGTATTGGGAGATGCCCGATGGTTCTCGCCTTTATCACTAGGAGCGGGCTACCGATAATGAGGTTGGTCAGGCCAACGGTCGCCAGTTCGTAGTAAGCACATCGGATTTCGAAGGTGGCTCTGGCCCGTGTCCTATGTGTGGAAATCCGCACACAAGAGGGGAGGAAGTACCAAAACCAAAACCCTAGCTCGAATCACTGCGCCCCGCGGACTTCATGTCTGTGGGGCGCTACTTGTTTGTGTTAGACTTCTCCTCTGCAAAACACAATTCTTCTTCATTTAAACCTGCTGCAGAGTGCGAATGCGTTCTTGCCAAGCCCGCAAACAGGTAAAGTTAAAGTTGTCTTATTGTATAAGACGTGCGAGAATCACCTCGAGCAGCTACCAAGGTTTTGGTTACTGTTAGTTCATCACAATTGGGCTGCAATTTTACCAACTTCTAGGAGGAACCCCGTGATTCAAGTTGTCAGAGTTCAAGGAAAGATCGGCGATCCACGCGGGGAGGACCTCGCAGCGGAAATTCGATCAACCCTTGGCATCGTCTCTGTCGAGCAGGTACGAACCGTCAAGGTCTACCGACTCGAAAATGTGTCCGTCGAACAGGCCGACACACTAGCTCACCAGCTCCTGGCCGATCCAATCAGCCAGTCATATTCGCTCAATCAGCCGACCGTTATAGGCGCTTTTGCCGTACGTGAGGTCGCCTACAAACCCGGGGTAATGAACCCCGAGGTTGCCTCGATTCTCAAATCAGCGGCTGACCTTGGCATCACCGAACTGGTCGCGGCCGACACCAGCTACGAGTACCATTTCTTCGTCAACGGTTCGTTAGATGCGAACCAGCTGAAGACAATCGTCTCCCGCTTGCTGGTCAATAAAACCGTTCAGCGTGTTTTGGAAAGCGAGCCGACTACCTTGTTGATCGGCGGCCAAGCCGGTCCGATCCGAACTATCGCCATCCGTGAACTGGACGACTTGGCGCTGATAGCACTCTCTGCAGCGATGCAGCTACATCTCAATCTTGAGGAGATGCGAGTGATTCAGGAGTACTTCCGCGACCTTGGTCGCGATCCGCGAGACGCCGAGTTGGAGACTTTGGCGCAGACGTGGAGCGAGCACTGCGGACACAAGACCTTCAAGGCCAAGCTCGTTGTCAACGGAGTTTCAAAACCGCCTCTGATGAGCCGTCTGAAGGCCGCATCCATGGCCTGCGAAAGTCCGATCGTTCTCTCGTCGTTCGTCGACAATTCTGGTGTGATCCGTTTTGATGAAAAGTTCGGTATTGCCGGCAAAGTCGAAACCCACAATAGCCCCAGCGCTATCGAGCCACGGGGCGGAGCTATGACTGGTAGCGGCGGCGTCTTTCGGGACGTTATGGGAACGGGTCGGGGCGCGCGAGTGATCGCCAGTACCGATATCTTCTGTTTCGCCCCGCCCGATTTACCAGATGATGAGTTGCCCAAGGGCTGTCTTCACCCACGCTACCTCCTCCGACAGGTTGTCGGTGGTGTCCGTGATTACGGCAATCCGATGGGCGTACCAACCCTCAACGGTTCGGTTCACTTCCACTCCGACTTTAGAGCCAAGCCAACGGTAATCGTTGGTGCTTACGGCTTGATTCCGATCGAAGACTGTCAGAAAGGCGAACCGCAAATCGGCGACTTGATCGTCACTGTTGGCGGCAAGACCGGACGTGACGGTGTCCATGGTGCCACTTTCTCAAGTGGCGAAATGACACCTGACACAATCGAAAACGCCAGCGTCGTCCAGATCGGTAACCCGATCGAGGAGAAGCGTACGAGCGACGCCCTCATCAACTGTCGCGATGCCGGTCTCATTCGAGCGGTAACCGACTGCGGTGCAGGTGGATTCTCGTCGGCAATTGGTGAGATGGGATCGACAATCGGTGCTCGAGTCAACCTGGAAGAGGCGCCATTGAAGTATAGCGGGCTTGCTCCATGGGAGATCTGGGTCTCCGAGTCACAGGAGCGAATGGTTGTGGCGGTCCCGCCAGAATCGCTCGCAAAGTTCCTGCGGACATGCAAGGGCTTCAACGTTGAGGCAACGACTCTTGGTGCGTTCACCGGCGACGGACAGCTACTCGTCACTTACAACGGCGAGGTGGCTTGTGATCTGCCGATGAGCTTTCTGCACGACGGTTTGCCACAACGAACGATGAAGGCCACCTGGATCGACCGGGAAGTTAGTAGCATCGGCTCCATCTCCCCAGATCCCGTAACGGCCTACCACCGAGTTATGGCGCACCTCGACGTCGCTTCGAAAGAGCCGATCGTCAGAATGTACGACCATAGCGTCCAGGGTAGCATGGTGTTACCGCCATTTGTCGGCGTCTTCCAAGACGGACCAACAGACGCGGCAGTACTCCAACCGCTCCCCAACTCATCGCGGGGGATTGTCATCAGTCACGGCTTAAACCCGGTTCTCGATCGGATTCATCCGTACTGGGGTAGTGTTTGGGCAATCGCCGAGGCGCTCTCTAACTACGTTGCCGTCGGTGGCTACTTGACGCAAGCAGCTCTGATCGACAATTTCATCTGGCCATTTCCAGACGAAGAGTCACTGGGCGAGCTCGACCAAGCAGTCGATGCATGCGTCGATATCATGCGAGAGCTCCGTACCCCGTTTGTTTCCGGCAAGGACTCGCTTTCGAGCACCTACCGATATCCAGACGGGTCGGTCCTGAAGATACCGCCGGTTCTTTGTGTCTCAGCGTTCGGGTCAATCGACAACGTCGAGAGGACCAAAACGTCAGACTTCAAGAAAGTCGGTTCGGCCATCATTCTTGTTGGTCGCCC
Organism: Candidatus Berkelbacteria bacterium; assembly: GCA_024654065.1. GTDB lineage: Bacteria > Patescibacteriota > UBA1384 > 2-12-FULL-50-11 > 2-12-FULL-50-11 > JANLIQ01. The sequence continues at coordinate 36,538 of JANLIQ010000056.1, forward strand.
GGATTTCTGGGGTATGGGAGGATCTGTTTACTCGCGAGTTCACAACGTCCAAAACGGTCGTGTTCCGCGAATACATCCCTCCGAGCTGGCTATCACTCTTCGGGAAACGACGCGGTTGCTGCTTTCAAGCGACGTCCTGGCTTGCCATGACGTCAGCGAAGGTGGAGTTGGCGCCACAATTGCCGAGATGTGCTTTGGTGGCAACCTCGGCGCCGTGATCGATCTAAGCCGCTTTGAGAACAAACTCGACCTCGGGCCACTTAGCGGTTTCTTCAACGAAACTGCTGGTTGCTTCGTTGTCGAGGCGCGACAAGATCTGCTTGGATATATCAGCGACTACCTGACCGAGACTCCCTGGAGTCTAATCGGCATCACTCAACACAGTGACGAAATCGTGGTTGAGGACAAGTCCATTCACCTCTCCGTTTCGCTCTCGTCACTCAAGAACAGCTGGCAACAGCCAGTAAAGGAGGTCTTCCACTCATGAGAATGCCCCACGTTTGCATCCTACGCACCGATGGGACCAATTGTGACGAGGAGACAGCGACGGCTTTCCAGATGGCTGGGGCCGTCACCTCCTTTGTTCACGTCAACGAACTACGATCGAGAGACAAGTGCTTGGCCGACTTCCAGATTCTAGCCCTGTCTGGTGGCTTCTCTTACGGCGACGACGTTGCCTCCGGTCAGATTCTAGCCAACGAGCTAGTCTCGAACTTAGGTGACGATATCCAACGATTCGTTGAGGCCAGCAAACCAATCTTGGGGATCTGCAACGGATTCCAGGTATTGATTCGAACTGGCCTGCTACCGTTTGGACAGCTCGGCAAAGTTTGCGCCACCCTGACCAACAACGAGTCGGGAAGATTCGAATGCCGTTGGGTTAAGATGGTGACAGAGAACGAGCCGGGCTGTGTCTTTCGCCCATTTCTGATCTGGGAAGCAATTAATCTTCCCGTAGCGCATGGTGAGGGTCGTTTCTTCGCCGAACCTGCGACACTCGAAGAAATAGAACGACAGAACCTGGTCGTCCTACGATACTCGCACGAAGGCGAACCAACAATGGAGTTCCCGTACAATCCAAATGGTTCGGTCAACTCGATAGCCGGGATCTGCGACCCCAGCGGTTGCATTTTCGGCATGATGCCTCACCCCGAGCGCTTCACCAGGAAAGTCCACTTTCCCAACTGGCGACGAGGCGACTTCAACAAGCCGGATGGCTTGCAGTTCTTCGCCTCGGCCGTCAACTACGCAGCCCAACTTTAACTCTTTGAGTTCGCGGCGCCGCAAGGCGCCGCACCTTTTTACTCCAGTGGAGGTTGCCTTCCGAGCCAATTTGGGCGACGCTATAGTAAATGAGACGCAGTTTTACCCTAATTGAAGTTCTGACAGTTATAGCAATAATTGGCATTTTAGCATCACTGGGAGCGTACACTTACGCTGCATCTTTGACACGCTCCCGAGATAGTCAAAGAATTGCCGATTTACAATTCATCCGTAATGGCCTGGAGCAATTTTATGTAGACAACCGGGGCTATCCACTTTTTGATGCCGACAAGAATTTACCTCAAGCATCTTGGCAGCTAGAAGATAGTTATGCTTGCCATATAATCACAAAAAAATACTTAGCACCAAAATATTTAGCTAATGTTCCCCAAGATCCCTCATCTAAGTTCAGCATTAATAGCGGCGACTGTGCACCGAGTGCCTACGGCCAGTATCTCTACTACGGTTTGCCCAAAGCAACTAGTAAGACTGGCTTTTAACTTATGGCTAGGATGGAACGCACCTTAAATATTAATTACATCGGCCCAATCACCCAATTAGTGGACGAGTACACTTTGGGCGGCTTTCTTCGCCTGTTTTGTAATACCCAAGACTTTTCGTCTAATCCGACTAGTTGCTCCCAGAACTACTTCGTCACCAATTCCAAAAACAACTAATCCCCAACGCGGACGATACCAGATTTAACAGCAAACTTTTTCGTAACGTTGAAAACAGTAAAGGGCTTATTAAACATCATTCGTGTCTGCGAGTCGATGGCAGGTATTGCCGAGAATAATATGCCGGAAATCGGTAACATCAGCGGCGCAAAAATCCATTCCTTTACTAAGGTTAGGATATAAATGGCCCGGCTCCCTGGTCGCGGCGGAACAATCATCGACGCAATTGCCATGGTTGATATCATACCGATCCAAGCAGCAAGTAAGAACGCTCGGTAAACAATTGGAAAATTGTATCCCAAGACTGAGTTCTGGAATTCAACATCAAGCACTCCTGGCAACCAACCGATTAGCAAAATAAATGATTGGGTGGCTAAGCTCCAATGAGATTCAAATAACCTACCGAACTGAAGCCATTTGTAGAAAAATGGAATGGAGCCATTTCTAAAGGAACGAGAAAAAACATACGGTACGTCAGATACCCCCCAAAACCAACGACGACGCTGAAGGTACTGCTCACGAAAAGTATTGTAAAGATTTTCTCCTTGGACAGCGTCCATATATACAGGTACAAAGATCGGCACGATATGATGGTTGCCATTAAATTTAAAGTACGACCGCCAGTACTGGTGACCGTCCTCAACGATTGTTTCCACCGACCAAAAATCTGTTTCGACCAAAGCCTTTAAGCTTTGGGAGTGGGCAGAAAAATTTCGGGCATGATGTGGTCTCATTGCTTGGATCATCTGCCAGAAACTAGACCCCATCGCCGTCATCTTTACGGCCAGAGGAACTTGCCAGACGTTATTGAAGAACATTGGCAGGGGCTGGAAACTCTTGTGGTGCGGATCAGGTTCGTTCAAAAATGCCCAAGAAACATTACCAAAATAGTTTTCGTCAACTCTGTTATCGGCATCTAGCGTAGTTACTACGACATCATCACGGTCAATTTTTCTATTGTCTATGTACTCTAAGGCTCTCCTAGCTGCCCAAGTGATGTTTGGCCCCTTACCTCGGACCTCGCCTGGGATATCGCTAGGATGGAAAGTTGTAAGTATACCTCCAAATGAATGTTCGAATTCGTGCAAAATTGTTTTAGCATAACCTGGGGCTAATTCCTTCTCTCTTTCCTCAAAGGCCACAACCACGATCAACTTTTCACAGGGATAGTTACTATTTTTTATTGCTCCCAGAGTATGTCGTAAAATCGAGATATCTTCCTTATAGGTAGGGACAAACGCTAAGTGGTAGATTTTTTCCCATCTATCAGGAAAGTCTGACTTCAAACGTACCTGCCAATCCATTTTCTGTTCGCGACGGTAACGAAAGAAACCTGCTATTAGATAGCTGGTCATAATAATAATTCGCACCACCCAGTAGACAGCATAGAGCAAGACAAAAGTCGCAACGAAATGTGGAGAAATTCGCACCAGTAGTAGTAAGCCAACGATTGTTACCCAAGTTGTTAGGCCAGGGATAATCTCCCACACCCTTCTGCTCAAACTCATGCTAAATTTGAGGTCCCGTAGCTAGGCTAATCAGGTAGAATATAGTCACAATTACCTCCATAGTAACTAGAAAGATTAAGGACAACACTCCCATCTTAGCGCTAATGCGATCGGTAAAAAAGAAAAGTAAGCTATCTACGGCGTAAAGAATAACTAACTGTTTGAAGACAGTCCACTCATTAGGCTCGACTACCCTAGCCAATAAAAAGACGACTACTAAGCCAACTGTAATAAAGAGCCACCAAAATCTAAGTTTACTAGCTGGATCATACCTTATAGTGTGGAAGTATTCAGAGAATCTTTTCATCAAGTGAAGACATGATACTCTCTAAGGGGATTTTCGCTAGACCAATAACCTTGTCTGCACCTCCGTAATAAAGACGGATCTTGCCGTGAGCTACCAAAGCACCGGTTGGAAAAATAACGTTGTTTATTACGCCACGTCTTTCCCAGTCAAAATGCGGAGACATAATAGGATATTTAGTTCTTTTTAAAATCACTGCTGGGTTTTCTTTAGCCAGCAGAACTGCTCCGAGCGAGTAGGTGTAGTTGGTAGATACGCCGTGATAGAGAAGTAGCCAACCTTCTTCAATTTCTATTGGGGGACAAGCAGCACCAATCTTCTTCTCCTCCCAGGATTCTTTTGAGCTCATCATCTCAATATTGCCTTCCCATTTTTTCAGATCCTTCGATCTGGCAATGAAGATACTGGGGTCAACCCGATGGATCAACCAGTAGAAACCAAGATGACGCGCCGGAATTAATACTGCGTCTTTGCTATCAAGATCTGGGATGATGACCCCTAGTCTCTGGAATGATCTCATGTCTCTAGTTTTAAGAGCACTGACCCGAACTCGCCATGGAGTGTGAGCTGGATTGAGCGGCTGGTTTATGGGTTTAGTACCCGCGGGGTAGACCGAAGCGGCAGTGTATGTAATAAAAATATCTCGACCAATAACGGTAGCACGGGGATCTTCAACTCCTAGACGCTCATAGGGATTGTTGGGATCACCTTCGAAAATGGGTTCATCGAAGCGAGTGAAGGTTTCACCATCTTCTGAAATTGCTAAACCAAACCTTGAGATGTGATCAGCACCAACGGCACGGTAGAGTAGGTGAATTTTTCCACCAATCTCGACCACGGCCGGATTGAGAACGCCTCCCTTCTCCCACCAAATATCCCTGGGCTCAAGTACGACTTGTCGTGGGAATTCCATGAGCTAAATATACCTGAAATACACCCTCTTGCCACTCGGGTTAAAAGCACTATCATGAAGTCATGAAGGTGGCCTTACGACTGCTTGCGATAGGACTGTTGATTGCGGCCTTTGTTTTGCCAGTTCGAGCAGCAGACTTCCGCTCCAGTGAGCAACCTGTTTCCATAAGTCAAACCGAGAAGCCTCACGACCTCCATTTAGCTGGTCGAAATATCATTGTTGACGCTAATACTACCGGTGACTTGGTGCTTGCTGGTGAAACTATTCTTTCAAACGGTGAAGTTGAAAACAGTCTGTTTATAGCCGGAGGTACCGTTACTGTTCGCAGCCACGTTTTGCACCACGTCCGGATCGCTGGTGGTACCGTCACACTTTCAGGCAAAGTTGACGGAGATGTTTTTATCGCCGGGGGTGACGTTACTTTTGCTGATACGGTCGAGATTGGTGGCGGAGTATATGTTGCCAGCGGAACTCTTAAGGTTGCAGGAAAGGTAAACGGTGAGTTGCGCGTTGGTAGCGGAACTATTGTCATTGACGGAATTGTGGGCTCGGCTAATCTTTACGGAGAAGATATTAGTCTAACAAGCAAGGTCAGAGTGAACGGCAATTTTGATTACCATTCTTCAAAGACAGCCGATATTGATCCTGCTGCTGTCATAACCGGAAAAACCACTTACACCAAATACACTGGGTCTCAATTTGATAAATACGGAATTATTTTCGGTAGCTTCTTAACTCTTGGATACTTACTACGAATTATTGGAGCTATCCTTCTGGGCTGGCTCTTGATCAGCTTATGGCCACGGACTTCGCGCAAGGTAATTGATTTTGCTTTTGGTTCACCGCTACCTTCAATCGGTTACGGCTTACTAACTTTAATAGGAGTATTGTTTACGGTGATGATTCTGTTTCTCACAATAGTTGGTACGAGTGTGGCTAGTCTGGTGTTTGCTTTATGGCTAGTAGCTCTCATGGTTGGTTCAATATTTGGCAAAATTCTTCTTGGAAGCTGGCTGTATCGTATGTTCAAACGGGAAGCAGGTTACCAGATAACAATTGGTACAGTGTCACTAGGCGTAATCGCTGGCTCAATACTAATATTCCTACCAGTTATTGGGCCGTTTGTTGTCTTTGTACTCTTCCTGCTTGGCGTTGGTTCTGTTTTCAACCTAATTGTCCGCTCCAAGGAAGCTGCCTAATCTAGTCAGGTAGGTAACGACGGAAACGTCGACCACGAAAAGACAGTAACCCAGCCAGCAAGCTAACAATACTCATAGAAATCGTTCGGCTGTCATTATTGCCGCCGTTGCTTTGGACGCCAGAGACAATTACTGGAACTTCATCGGGCTTTGATGATCCCGCAACTGTTGAAATTGGTTTTGAGCTGACCACCGGAGTTGGAGTGGTCGCTTTCTTAGTAACAACAGATTTCTTTGGCGTGGTAGTGCCGGAATTGCTAGTAGTTGGGGCCGTAGTGGCAGAGGCGGCTGGCTGACTACGAGATACCAGCTGGTAATCCGTAGATAAGGCCCAAGCTTCGAATGACCCGGAAGCACTGTTCCAGTCGATTACAGCAGGAACAATTAGTTGGTCATCTTTCTGAAAAACCGTCTTGGCCCCAATGAAATGCAGCTTCAAGCTTCCTAGTGTCAGGTAGTCAGTGTCAGTACCCATAACCATGCCCTTCAACTGGACGCTCTGGCCTTGATAATTGATGGCCTCGTCAGAACTAACTATCGGTTGAGTCCAGCTCGCCTGGCTACCCAAATCCAAATCCCCGAGCGTGTTTAGTAGCACTCGTTTAGTTTGGCTACTACTAATCTCGCCGGTGACCACGGCTTTAACTTTCATCTGGGTCGGCAGAAGACCATTGGTCTGACTAAGAAAAATTTGTATACCACCTGTTGTGTCTTCGAGGTAGAGAACCTCGTTGTCGACCACTTTTGGTCCGACGGTAATAACCCCTGAAATTTCAACCAAACTACCAGCAGGAAGGGTGCGGGTTTGGCCAATTGTCGGCGATAAGGTTGGTTTCGTTGGTAAGGTAATGCGATTCCAGTGGATAAAGTCTGTCGTTTTGTACAAATTAACATTACCGTTACCCGATTGGGTGATAACCGAGATGAAGCTGGTCACTTGGCCGATTTCAACTGCCTGTATAGGCGAGGTCGTAGACGACCAAGGATTAACTTTAGTAAATGTAGTCGAGCCTGTTGGGGCAAATTGAGTCAGGGATCCCGTATTCCAAACCAGTACTCCTAATGGCGTTTGACGAGAGGCAGTAAACCCACCGGCACTTGTGATTAACTGCCACTGACCGGCAATTGATGAAACCTGCGGAGACGCACCGTTAATCATCAGGTTTTTTGAACCGCTAATCGGCATAACCATTCCAGAATTGGTGTCGTTTAGCTCGACCAACAGTGGTGTATTAGATTGCCAAATTAGTTCCTTCCAATTACTCTCTGTTTTCTTGAAAAGGATGCGGTTACCGCTAACTACTGTTTGATCAATCTCAGTGGCAGCAAGCGTTGGAAGTTGAATGTCAGTCTCAATGCCATCTCTCCAGATATGGAAGAGATGATCATCTGCCTTATCCCAACCAGCCAATATCTCCTCAGATGAGTAGATATCACGAACATAGGCAATGTTTAATCTGGTCCATTGGTTGCCCGTAGCCCTTCGAATTACAGTCCCATCCTGGCAGTACACTCCGATAACCGGAACTTCGATTACGCGAGATTGATTGCAGTTAAAGTGTGATTCAAGTTGCCAACCGCGAAGATTACTAAAGACCGAAACATTTGAATTCGTTTGTTGGATATATAGCAAATCTCCGTCAGACTCAACGATTCGGGTAAGGTCATTTCTTGAGCCCAATAATGGTGGCGCAATCTTCTCCATCTGACCCCCGGGCTGATAAACGACTAGACTAACTTCTGCGCTATCTTGCCGATAAACAACTAGATTACTGGCAGTTTGCTTGAGAACGATCTCCTCTGCTGGAGCAATATCAGCTACCTGGACAAAATTAAGTAAATTACCCTGTCGAAATAGGTGTTTTTCTGTTCCTGCCTCAACGACTAGCCAAATATGACCGTCAAAACTAATTGACTGCAATATTTTTGTCTCTGATGGCAAAGCAACCAACTGCCACGGACGACTATCCAATTTCTGTCGATAAACTCCGTTATTGGCACTGAAGAAGAGGTCGGTATTTCGATTAAAATCGTGAGCAGAAGTCGAGACGGGCCAAAGGAGTAGGGACAGCAGGGCTAAAAAGAGGCTACTCTTCTTCATTAACGAGCTTGCGATGTAGTTCCAGGATTACCCTTGCTATCCGGTTAGGATCGGGGATATCACTAATACTGAAGTAGCCTTGTAAACCGTGCCTCATTTTATTGTCGGAAGTACCCTCACCAGCCGTTTCTACCGTCAGAGTTCCAAAGTTAAAGTAACTTCGTAGAACACCGTCCATGTTAGCCGAGACATCCTGTACTTGGTGCAGGTTTAATTCAGATACTTCCCGCGCCAATAACCCTTTTTGGTTAACATTTAGAATTCTTTCTCCAGTAATAAAAATAACGTCGTAGTAGAAATCTAACCAGCTACCGAAAAGGAATGTTAAGAGAAATAAGTAGTAGCCGGACAGACCCATAACTAGAAAACTGTGATACTGCGAAAATTGGTTAACCACTAAGAGCTTGCCAACGAATATTAGCAATGCCGGGAAAATAAACATTGCTAGAAACAAGCCTATTGTAGCTAAGAATCCGGCCCAATGATGGCGAACCACAAAGAGAATCTGTTCATCTGTATGTAGATTTAGATACAGAAACGCCTGGTCGTTGGCATCAACTTCTTCGTCTATTAAGTGACTCATAATAATGAGCTGATTCCTAAGTAAAGAGAGCTAACCACTAGGATGGTCAGGATAAGTGCTAAGTGAATAATTAAGACAGGGATCGAAGCATCTCCCGGTAGACGATACTTGAAGACCTGAAAGAAATAAAGAAGGTTAATAATCAAGATCAGCAGTAAGAATCCCGCATAAACCGCCAAAACTATTACGTTGGACAGTGACATGACTTAACAGTATCGCAAGAGGCGCTCTACGGGAAGATGTAGGTGACGTTGCCGTAGAGTGTTGGATTCACCCCCAGTCGCTCACCGTAGCTTCGTGAGACCGACCAGTTGTACTCTTCGATATCGATAGTGCCGTTGGCGTTAACGCGATTAACCCAAGCGGCGTGACCATAAGGCCGGTTCGGTCCAGTCGGTATTGAGATGACGGAATTAGCCCGGGGGGTAGAGCTCGTTTGGAAGCCTTGGTCACGAGCAAGGGCTGGCCAGTTCCAGGCGCTGCCCTGACCGGGACGAGTATTGTAAAACACCAACCCAAATTCGGCTTGAAATTTCCAGGCGGCAAAAGAGGTGCACTGACGCTTGTAATACAGCCAAGGATCAACGGCGTAGGCATCAGGTTCATTTGCCCATGGGTAGCCTCCGGTACCGCCAATTAGCAACTGTCCGTTACCGGATTGTCGACGGGCATCGTAAATAGCTTGGCTGATCGACTCTTGCTCGTTCTGAAGCTGCTTAAGTAGGGCTTCGTACTGAGCTTGCTGGCCTTGTGTTTGCAGTAAAAGATAATTCTTTTGTGTTCGACGACTATTTAAGGAGTTCTTAGATTTAGTTAGGTCTTGCTTCAAACTAACTAAACCTGTTTTTTGAGCAACACTTTCATTTTTTTTGCCCTCAAGCTCAGTCTTAGCGGTGTTGGTTTTATCTATATTCCCTTGAAGCTCGGTTTGAAGAGACTGGATATATTGTGACTGTGAAACCATCTCCGTCAGGGAAGATGAGGCTAATATTGTATCGAGTGGGCTAGCCTGAGAAAGCTCATAAAGTGAGATGTAAGCGTTACGTAATTTTAGCTGCAACCCATCAAGTTCAGTCTGGGTTTGGTCTATATCAACAGCCAATTCATTAATTACCTCCTCGGTAACAGCTATCTGAGCTTCAGTATTAGTAATGTTGTCCTGGGTCTCGGCAATATCCTGATCAAGCCCACCAACAATTCCCGTAAGATCGTTAACGACCCCCTTGGTTTGTTCGAGTTTCTTTTTGTTCTCATCTGCCTTACGGCGCAAGTCAGCCTGACGCTGGAGAAGTTGGCTCAGGCTTTCGGCATTAGCCTGAGGAGGGTACAGCAAACCGATCAACCCAACCACGGCGACGAAAATGATCACTATCCTTGCCAGACGTCCTCCGATTATCATGACCTACTTAGTGTAACAGAGAAGTCAATGCAAATAATGTCGAACTTGCAAGATTACACCCTATAACCAACTAAGCCTTAAGGAATCTTCTGACAGATATTGAACTGACGATAACACCGAGTAGAACGCCTATCGCTAACTGGATACCAATCAGTGTCCAGAGATTTACCAGTATTAATTGGAAGAAATCGACACCAAAACTAGCAAAAACACTGTTTATAGTCGACGAGACAAGATAGGCAATTAGCAATAGAAAGATTGTTGTGAAAAGCGTTCCTAGAACCCCATAGAGAATTCCTTCGACAATGAATGGGCCTCGAACAAAGGCATTAGAGGCACCCACATAGCGCATAATCTCGATCTCATCCGATCGGGCATTAATAGTAATCCGGATGATATTCATGACATTGAAGACAGCTATTATGCCAAAGAATACACTTAGGAAAAGTCCAGCTCGTTGAACAAACTTAGTAATAGATAACAAACGATCAACGGTTTCTTTGTTTTTGGAGTACGACACACATTCATTGCAAACAATCTTCTGACTATCCTGGATGGCAATAGTCGTAATTAAGCTCTGGATATTGTCGGGATTAGTCGTTCGGATCTGTAAACTTCGAGGAAGGGGATTGTAGGATTCCCCAACGGGACGTTTTATATTTTCATTGATTGGTAGGCGATTCCAGATCGAAAGTGCCGCACGTTTATCCGTAAAAGAAACTTCGGCTACCCCATTCTGCAACTTAATCCGATCTCCCAGCGCGGTAATATCACCGTCTGATACCGCATCATCACGAAAATATATCGTAAGATCTATCTTTGAGCGGATTGTAGTTGCTAAATCTCTTACAATTAGACTTAGAACTAAAGATACCGAGATCATTATTAGCGTTAAGGTCATTAAAAGCGTTGCACCAAGAGTTAACCAGCGATTACGCCAGAAATTGGTATAACCCAACTTCACAATCCTTTGGAAGGTTTCCATTAGATGACGTACTTTCCAGTTTTTTGATCGCTAACTAACTTACCGGACTTCATAAGTAAGACTCGTTTTTGAACCCGGTCCACTGCCTGTCGATTATGTGTCGCTAAAATCACGGTCGTTCCTTTTTGATTAATCCTATAAAGCAAATCTATAATTTCAAAAGTATTAACCGGGTCTAGATTTCCAGTCGGCTCATCTGCAATTAATAGTTTAGGCGCGTGAACTAAGGCTCGAGCGATAGCAGCTCGTTGACGCTCACCACCAGAGAGCTCGTTTGGATAATTATTTTTACGGCGCCCCAAATTAACTAAATCTAAAACTTTTTCGACCCTTCTTAAGATATCTGCTCGAGCTACTCCACAAACTTCAAGGGCAAATGCAACGTTCTCGAAAACTGTTTTTTGCGGTAAGAGTTTAAAGTCTTGGAAAACGACTCCTATTTTTCGACGGTAGTACGGCAACTCGCTACCACGAAGATCTGCTAAATTACGGCCGGCGACAAAAACCGAGCCAGAGGAGGGGGACTCTTGCTTTGTAAGAAATTTAATTAAAGTAGTTTTACCAACTCCCGACTGCCCAACTAAACAGACAAACTCCCCCTCATAGATCACCAGCGTCACGTCACTCACTGCGGCCCGATTACCGTATTTTTTAGTTGCCGCTTTCATCTCAATTAACGGCACCCTTACCTTGGGGTTAGTTATGGGTCTGGTAAGTTTTGGCGAACCAACAGTTAGAATCTCTTGCATTACCTTGAGGATACCAGGGCTGACTGAAAGTAAAAAGACTTCAGAGTCACAAGAAGATAGCGTAAATGGTTGCGAGTCCCGTGATAATCATTAACCCGGTAGCAATCCATCCCAGGACTGTGGTTACAGGATGATTAACCCTCGCGCCCATGATCGCTTTTTTACTACCGATCAAGACAATTAGAACCATAACAATTGGGGCAACTAAGCCATTCAGAACGGCTGAGTAGATAAGGGCCTTAATAGGGTCCAGCCCCACGAAGTTAAGCAAGACTCCGACGATCATCGCAATAATTATTACCCCATAAAACGCATATGCTTCTTTCAAGTTTCGGTACAACCCTTCTTTCCATCCGAACGCTTCCGAAATGGCATAGGAGGCACTGCCAGCTAAAACCGGGATACCGAGCAATCCCACACCAAAGATGCCAAGAGCAAACAGCAGGTAGGCCCAATCTCCCGCTAATGGCCTAAGTGCAGCAGCGGCATCAGCAGCAGTGCCGATGTTGGTAATACCGTTACGGAATAGTGTCGCTCCTGTGACGATAATAATAAAGAACATTACAACGTTAGAGAGCAACATTCCCGACCAGTTATCTATACGCATATTACGAATCTCTTTGTCCGTGACAGCCACTCTTAGTTCTTGGTGACGATGACCGTTCCTCTGGATGGATTCTTCAACCTCCTGGCTAGTTTGCCAGAAAAACAAATACGGCGAGATTGTTGTTCCAAGGATTCCGCAGATCAAAATGATTTGCTCTTGGGTAAAAGTGACTGATGGTACAAGAGTGCTCTTAAGAACTGACCACCAATCAATATCTTTTACGAGGAAGGCTGTAACTATATAAGACAGAATTAATAGTGTTAGATATTTTAAGTATTTGGCGTAGAGACGATATGAGATAAAAATCTGCATTAGGACGCAGAGTAAGGCAAAGAAAATTACCAAAGCTGAGTAATTGAATTCTGGTTTAATCAGTTGTGCTGCTTTGGCCAACGCACCTAGATCGGCGCCAATGTTAAAAGTATTAGCTCCGAAGAGTAACCCGGCACATAGGTATAGCACCCAACGTGGAAAAGTAGATCTGATATTGGCCGCTAATCCCCTTCCTGTGACAAGCCCGATTCGAGCACACATTTCCTGGACCAGGCCCATAAGCGGGAAGGTAAAAGCAGCAAGCCAAGCAAGCTGGAAACCATACTGGGCACCAGTTTGAGAATATGTTGCAATCCCTGACGGATCATCATCTGCGGCACCGGTAGTTAATCCCGGTCCTAGTATTTTCCAGAATTTTTTTACCTTTCGGAACGGTTCTTGTTTCCCTATATCTGCCACTGCAATCTCAGCCCCTATAATGGTTTCCTCAACGGCCTTGGCTGGAAGTTCAGCAATTTCTTCGACAATATTCTTCTTAGCCATTAGTTTTCATCATTACAAAAAACACTCCTTGGAAGCAAACTTAGCTAGCAAGTTCTCTAAGATCTTTTTCAATTACTTTTGCCGCAAGGGGGTCGAAGATCTGGAGCAGTACCTGATACTTTCCGTAAGCCTCATTAGCTTTCTTTTGATCTCCCAGCTCCCCGTAAATTGCAGAAAGTAAACCGTGAAGTTGAGCGAGACGACGACCGTAATCGCTACCCGGGTGTTCGGCCAAATACCATCCCAGAGATTCTTCGGCCCAATCTCGTGCTTTCTCAAAATTTCCAAGTTTAAATTGGATTCGAGCCCCATCAAGTAATGTTGTTGAGCGAAAAAACCCTGCCGAAGGATCGTTTTTAAAGAGGTTGAGGGCCTTCTCTATAAATGGCTCCGCTTGTTTAGGTAGATTTTGCTTGTAAAAGTGAAGTCCAAGCTTGTCATACGTAACGGCTAGCTCTCCAAAGAATTCTGTTGGTTCTAATGTCTCGATGGCTTTTTGAAAATAGTTAACAGCGGTTTGGGAATCTTGAGCATAATCTGCGCAACTAGCAATGTCCCTATAGAGCCCTCCAAGCATTTTTCGATCGCCCAATGTTCGGTATATCTCCTCTGCGGATGCAAAATAATTCAAGGCGTCTCGATAGTAAGAGCTTTCTATACTAAGAACAGACTCTTTTGCTGCTACTCCAGCCAAATGGAATGCACGGGCACGGAAAAAGTTTTCGTGATTATCCGACGCCAGAGAAACAATTTCTTTGTACGCCTTAATCGCCTCATCAACTTGTGCACTGTTTCTCAACCGATCGGCCTGAGCTAATAAATCTTCAAAGTCTATACTGGGCATCTAGCCTAGGTGATGTGTGGCGTTTATTAATCCACACTGTTTGTACTTATATGGTCTCTTTGTTGCTGGATTCACCGCGCCACAAGGGCATGGATCGTTACGGCCAACTTTTTTACTATGTCCAAGCGCAGTTGCTGACGGTTCAGAAGGGTCGTTAGTTATCAGTTGCTGTGGGGTTTTCTCGACTTTAACTGGTTCGTTACTCTCTATTTGGGCACGAAGCAGCAAGTCGACAATCTGGGTATCAACTGCCCCTTGGAGCTGAAGAAAGATATCATAGGCTTCGCGTTTATACTCAACAATCGGCTCTCTTTGGCCGTAACCACGCAAACCAATACTTTCACGCAGCGCCTCCATCGTTTTCAGATGCTCAATCCACATCGTATCTATAATTCGCAAACTTACTGCCCTCTCAACATCGAGCTGAAGTTCTTTTGGCCAGGAATCATATTTCTGCTCATAGGCAGCTTTCTGTTCAGGATTCATAAGTGAGGTTAATTCGTCATGTAACACAGCCGCTTGATCAGGCTGGGTTCTTACGATCCGGTCTCGACGACGATAAATTGCTTCACGATGCTTATTCATTACGTCGTCGTACTCAACCAACTGTTTACGAATATCGAAGTTGTGGGTTTCTACCTTGGTTTGTGACTGTTCGATCGCTTTTGAAAGAAGAGAGTTATTGATACTAACATCATCTGGAATCTTAAGTCTCTCCATCAAACTCTTCATCTTTTCGCCACCGAAGATACGCATCAAATCATCATCCATCGAGACAAAGAACTGGCTAACACCAGGGTCTCCCTGGCGACCAGCTCGACCACGTAGCTGATTATCTATACGACGAGATTCGTGTCTTTCTGTTCCAATAACGAACAATCCACCGAGCTCAACTATTTGTTCGTGGTCAGTTTCCCATTTCTTGAATTCCGACTTTCCTTTGTCGTTTGAAGGTGGTTGTCCGCCCAAAATAATGTCCACCCCTCGGCCAGCCATATTTGTTGCAACCGTTACGCCACCAAGTCGTCCCGCTTCGGCAACAATCGCGCCTTCTTTTTGATGGTGCTTAGCGTTTAGGACTGTGTGGTTAATCTTTGCTGCTTTTAAGTATTTAGAAATCTTTTCAGATTTTGCGATTGAAACAGTTCCAACTAAAACTGGCTGCCCTACCTCGTTTAATTCTTTGATAAGGTTTGTAGCAGCCTGGAACTTAGCATCTTCTGTCTTAAAAATAACATCTTGGCGATCTATTCGAACCAGAGGTCGGTGGGTTGGAATAGTGACTACCTCCAAACTGTAGATCTTAGAAAATTCCTCCGCTTCAGTTACTGCAGTACCAGTCATACCTGAAAGCTTGGCGTAAAGCCGGAAGTAATTCTGAAAAGTAATTGTAGCTAACGTTACAGACTCTTCTTGGACCGAGACACCTTCTTTTGCCTCTATGGCTTGGTGCAGGCCTGCGGAGTAACGACGGCCGTGAAGCATTCGTCCAGTGAATTCATCAACAATGATAATCTCTCCATCCTTAACAACGTATTCTTTATTTTTATGGTAAAGAGTATATGCCTTTAGCGCTGAGTCAACGTGATGAACAAGCTCAACGTGCTCTGGCGCGTAAAGGTTTTCGATCCCGATTAACCCCTCTAGCTTTGTAATGCCTTCGCTTGTCAGGGAAGTGGCATGCGCCTTCTCGTCAACCGTAAAGTCAATTTCCGGTTTTAACTTACTAACAGTTTGGGCAAACTTGGCGTAAAGCTCCCCTGACTGAGAGCTTGGAGCTGAGATAATTAAAGGGGTTCTAGCTTCGTCGATTAAAATAGAGTCAACTTCATCGACGATAGCATATACTAACTCCCTTTGAGAAAGCTGACTCACAGATTGGGTCATATTGTCTCTCAGGTAGTCAAATCCAAACTCGTTATTTGTACCGTAGGTAATATCTGCTCGGTAAGCTTCCTGTCTAGAAACTTCCCGGAAACAACGTAAGCGTTCGTCGCTTTCTCCGTTGTCGTGTGTTGGATCGTATATATATGAGAACTGCGGACCAATAACACCAACCTTCAGTCCCAGAAGCGAGTAGACTGGCCCTATCCAACCAGCGTCACGTCTAGCTAGGTAGTCGTTTACCGTTACTAGATGAGCACCCAGACCCGTGAGCGAATTAAGGTATAAAGGTAGGCTCGCTACTAGCGTTTTACCTTCACCCGTTTTCATTTCTGCGATCTGTCCTCGATGCAGAACCGCCCCTCCAAGAACCTGTACGTCGTAATGCCGCAAGCCTATTGCTCGTTTAGCTGCTTCACGCACCAGAGCATAAGCATATGCTTCCTTTGGAGCCAATAACTCACTGATGACTTTCTTTCGCTCTTTGTTACGTTCCTGTCGATCATCAATCGCATTTGTTTCAGATATAATCTCTGATGCCGATGCAGAGATAGTGCTCTTGAGTTCAGTAGATAATTTCGTTAGCTCAGAATCTGCAATAGACTCAAACTGACTCTCTAAAGAATTAGTCTCATCAACAACGTTCTGGTAACGACTAACCTCTTTTTTGTTGGCATCGCCAAACAGGCGCTCTAGAAAAGACATTAGTTAAATTCGCCAATGCCGAGGCAAATTAACGGTGCCATCCGGACGTTGGTTGTTTTCAATATATGAAATTAGTAGTCGTTCAGTTGCTAATGTCCCATTAAGAGTGTGGGCTAGCTTCTCCTTACCATCCTGAGCGCGATATTTGATACTAAATCTACGGGATTGAAAGTCGGTACAATTACTTGCTGAATGTGTTTCTCGGTATCGTTTCTGAGAAGGGAACCACGCTTCAATGTCATATTTCTTGGCCGCAGTTGGCCCTAAGTCCCCGCTACCAATTAGTATCTTTTGGTACGGTAGCCCTAACTTCTTAACAAAGCTTTCCTCCATAGAAACTAGAAATTCGTGTTCTTCAGCTGATTGTTCGGGAGTTGTTACAGACACCATCTCGACCTTGTCGAATTGATGCTGGCGGAACATTCCCTCGACGTCCTTACCATACGAACCGACCTCACGACGAAAACAGGTGGAAAAAGCGACTAAACGTATTGGCAATTCTTCTTCTCTGAAGGTTTTGTTAGCAAAAAGGGCGAGAAGAGTTTGTTCGGAAGTGCCGGGTAGAAGTAGCTCATCTCGTTCAACTTTGAAGAAGTCGTCTTTAAGAAACGGTAAGTAACCAGCCTTCTCAAGTGTTTCGGCCTTTGTCATCACTGGCGGAATAACAGGGGTGAATCCGTGACTGACAGCCATTCTCAAAGCTTCTCCCATTATTTGCAAGTGGGCCCAGGCAGCATTGCCTTTTAAATAACGATAGCGGGAACCAGACCAATCTGCAGCGGTTTTAAGATCGAGCCAACCTGCTTTAGTCATTAATTCGTGGTGCGGTCGTCCTTCCGCTAAACGAATTTTACCCACAGTCTCTACGACTTTGTTTGCAGACTCGCCCTCACCTACCGGCACATCATCACTCACTAGATTCGGTAAGGAGAGCAGGGCGCTTTTTGCGAGACTTTCTGCCTTCTTGAGATCCTCTTCAATAATGGAAATTTTTTTGTTAATTTCCTTAGCCTGCTTTAGAACGGCTGGAGTTGGCTTACCACCGCGACTAAGGGTATTTTTTTTGGCCCGGAGTGGCTCAACATCAGCCATTAGAGAACGCCACTTGGTATCAAGCTCAAGATATTTAACAATTAGTTTCGGGTCCTCGCCGCGTTTGGTCAGCGACTCTTTAACAATCTCGGGATGTTGACGCAATAAATCACGATCAATCATGCTGGTAGTGTACCAAACCCCCTCCTGAAACGCCAAGGGTTGAACGATACAATCACACAGTATATTGAGTAAATACGATTAGCTAAGCTATTTTATCAACTTGAACAAACTCACATGCCCTAGATAGCCGATATAAGCAGCAGAAATATACTTATAGCCGCGGTGCGATTTCTTTAACCTTTTGCGTCAACTTGTGCGAATCAGCGTGTCCGATGTGACCTAAGTACGAGGGTAGGGCCTTTTCGATATCTTCCGCCAAATCAGTTTTAAGTCTCTTTAACATCCGCTTAACGGTCTTCCGACGCGGTAGGCTGTAACGAGGGAGGGCGATATAGCCAACAAAGTCGATTCCTTGGGAGAGTTTCCGCAAAGAGACTTTATTCGGGTGGATTTGCAGTTTTAATCGTTCTTTAAGAAATAGGTTCAACTCGACCAAGCAGCCAAGCAGATAATCCGGATCGGTCGAGAGAATCACAAAGTCATCAGCGTAGCGTAAGTAGTATTTAATTCTTAGCTCATGATTCACGAACTTATCAAGCGGGTCCATGTAGACGTTTGCAAAAAGCTGACTCGTTAGGTTCCCAAGTGGCATTCCTTTGCCGGACGAGAAATGAAAACTCTCAATAATTAGCTTTAACAATTGCAGCAGTCGCTCATCCGCAAGCCGTTCTCGTAATAGTTCTAACAGAACTTCATGGTCGATCGAATCAAAGAATTTTTTAATATCCATTTTGATTGCCCAGCAGGGACGAGTGTAATTGCCGCTAACCTCCCGGCTGAAGACAGCTACTCGCTCAAAAGCTTTGTGTGTACCTTTGCTGTCACGGCAGGAATACGAGTCGAAAATGAAAATTTTATCAAAAGCCGTGTAGAGTCTTTGGTAGATGGCCTGATGGAGCAAACGGTCGCGGACCGGCGCTTTGCTAATCATCCGCGACTTTGGATCGGTAATGCGAAACTGCTGATAACCGCCAGGTCGGTATATTCCGTTTTCCAAATCTTCATGAAGTTGAAAAACTTTGTCTTCAAGGCGAAATTCAAATTCTTGAATATCAGGTTTGCTCCGTTTGCCTTTCCGATAGTTCTTCCAGGCTAAGAATAGATTGTCTAAAGAGATAATTTGTGCAAAAGTTCCCTCATGGAACAAAACCCGGCTTTTAAGCCCCCCCCCCAACGGAATTTTCTCCACAGGGGAGATTCCGATCATCCAAAAGCTCTACGAGTTCCAACTGGAGTTGCATACTTGCGTTATTTCCTTTCCTAAAGTTGATAAGCACACCCTTGGCCAACAGCTTCAGACTAAAACCCTCCAGTTGATCGAGACAATTTTCCTAGCCAGTCGTCAGACGGTCGACACCAAGAAAGGCACCCTGCTTGAGTCAAACAGTCAGCTCGACCTACTGAAACTATTAGTTAGAATGAGTGCCGATATCAAAGCCCTAAATCAGAAGAAGTATATGTTATTGCAAAGAATGCTTCAAGAAGTTGGTAAAATGCTTGGTGGATGGCTCAGAAGCCTAGACTAACCAAAACTCCCCGCGATCAGGCGGGGAGAAACACTGACAGTTGCGGCAGAACACCAGACGGTAGTTGCCATTCCAGACATTGTCCGGGTTGGCATAGTTCCTGTTGACCCACGAACCGTTGGAATTGCGTTCAACGTTGAGGACGTTCAGGTTGCCGTTAGCGTCCGCTTTGTGAGAAGCGCCATCTGTATCCACTGCCCTGAGTCCGTACACTGGGGCTGTATTTTATGCGGCATTCAAATGCCAGAGCGCCTCACACCAAGTATCATATGTTTTTTAGGTTGTCTCGCGTGTCACACTGCTACAAACCTTGGTCTGCAGCACTCTGGATCGTAACGAGTTCCTAGATTCGGTAGCGGGCAGCCGTAACCGCCTGCGTATTCACCTAATACCGCTGGTTATTGTAGCTAAAAGTATCGGTAGATCAAGGAAGCTCAAAAAAAATATATGAAGAAGGCCGCGCAAGCGCGGCCTTCGGGCAAAGCCCAAGAACACAAGAAAGTACAAGGTGCCAAGCCGCAAGACTTACTTGCGGCAGAACACCAGACGGTAGTAGCCACTCCAGACAATGTCCGGGATGGCATAGTTCCCGTAGACCCACGAACCGTAGGAATAGCGTACAACGCTGAGGACGATCAGGTCGCCGTAAGCGTCCGCTAAGGGTTCGGAAACGACGATCCGCCACTCGTCCATCGGCTGATCGGTGTACTCGCGGCGAAGCTGCAGAGCAGTCTCGTCGGGGCACTTACCGAAGCCGAACTCGTCGAGCTTGGCGTAGATGTCGCTGACCTTGGCTCCGTTGGGGAAACCCAACTCGGCGACCGTCGCCGTATACAGATCGAGCTTGCGCTCCTCTGTCTCAACGGTGAACAACTTGTTCTTGACGACCTCCTTCGCCCAATCGGACAGCTTGTGACCTTCGGTTTCGACGGTCTTCTGCAAATCCTTCTTGTTCGGGTGGGTGCCAACGGTAATGGTCTTCCAGGCCGGGCGCTCGCTGAATGCGAGAACTTCGGCGCGCTTGGTAGCGCGGGCTTCGAACAGCTTGTAGAGTTCCTCGACAAAGTCGGGATCTCCCTTCACCAATTCAAGCTTGGCAAGGCCGCCGGGGTACTTGAGCGACGCGTCTTCGACGATGCGTCCCATGTGCTTGGCGAGGCCGTCAGAGACGGGCTTGAATTCGGAAGTTCCGGGTGTAGTTGAAGTAGGCTGAGACATCTCAGGTAGCTTCTCCTTGCGGTTTATATTCCGCGGTTGAGGCCAACTCACTATTGAGATGGACTGCAAAGAATTAAGTTATTATTTCTCTGAAGTCCACCTCAATTATTTGTTAATTTACTTGCCGAACTATACCACAATCTATCGAGAAAGTCAAGAGAATTGAGGGTAATGTGGATTCTAAACCTAACCCGCCAGGCAATGTAGAATAAGCGGAAAAGAAAGGCGGGTCAG
>JANLIQ010000060.1 GCA_024654065.1 Candidatus Berkelbacteria bacterium
TAAGAATATTAGGACTCTCAACGATTGTATTTTTCTTTTCTACAGGTAGAATGCAGGTACCATGACTCGACGAATAGGCGTTGACTTAGGAACAACAAACATCCTTGTTTACATCCCGGAAAAGGGAATTGTGATTGATGAACCAGCGGTCGTAGCGCTTGATGCCAGTGACAATAAAATTGTTGCCTACGGCGAAGAAGCCAGAAAGATGCTAGGTAAGACTCCGGAGTCCATTAACGCCGCTCACCCGCTCAAAGATGGTGTGATTGCTAGCTTCAAAATTACCGAAGCAATGTTGCGCTATTTTATAAACCGCGTTTCTGGACGTCTACGACTGTTCCGACCGGATATTATGGCTGCAGTTCCAGTTGGAGTTACCTCTACAGAACGTCGAGCCGTTGTTGATGCCTGTATTGCTGCGGGAGCTAAGAATGCCTACTTAATAAAACAGCCTATTGCCGCCGCGCTCGGTGCTGGCGTTCCGATAGCGGCTCCCGAAGGACATCTTATAATTGATATTGGTGGTGGAACTACGGAAGTTGCCGTTATTTCACTCGGTGACGTGGTTGCTTCTGCCAGTGTTCGCGTCGGTGGTAATCGTTTCGACAATGCTATTGCCGCGTACATCCGTAAGAAATACTCTCTTGTAATAGGGGAGCAGACAGCTGAACAAGTTAAGATCAAGGTTGGTACGGTACTCCCTATGAAAAAAGAGCTACAAATGGAAGTCTCTGGTTCTAATTTCGTAACCGGACTACCGGAATCCATTATTGTATATTCGTCTGACGTCCTTAACGCTGTTGGTGAGGAGCTACAAGAGATAATTGCTACCGTCAAGACTGTTTTACAAAAAACTCCTCCAGAATTAGCATCTGACATAATGGACAAAGGTATGATCATGACAGGCGGTGGTTCGATGATAAGAAATCTGGACGGGCTTTTAACTAAAGTCACTGGTGTGCCGTGTCAGTTAGCGGAAGAACCACGACTCTGTGTTGCAAAGGGCACTGGAATCGCAGTCGAACACCTCGATGAGTTCTTACGTTCCGTCTTGTGGGCAAAGAGCTAAGATAGTAATTGATGGCTGACGAGAACCTAGCCAAATTACTAAAAACCCAAAAATCACTGACGGAATGGCTTGAAGATATTAAACATCAGGATGTTGATTCTATTCGCCACGAAGACAACGACAAGCGAGAAAGATTGCGAATTCTAAACGACATTATAGGGTTACCTTACGATAAACCAGTTCAGTTTGAAGCGGCTGAGCTGACAGAAAACAACCCCAGGTTTGTCAAATACTTGAAATCTCACGGCGAAGAGCTTTGTGCCTTACGCCTGCTGCCAAAAGATGCTGGTCTAGCTAAGCTACGGATGCGTGGTAAAAGCGTTAAATTCGCATACGACTGGTTCAAAGAGCAAAAGATCAATCCCTCTCAATACCGAGCGGATTTTGTTCCGCATCCTCCAGATTACGGCTGGTCAACAATTTTTGTTGTTAACCGCCACGGAATCCAGGGAGAGATAATCTTCGGAGGTCACCACCTACTAACACAAGGATTCCATAGTAAATCACCGGTTCTATTCAGATTTGATTTCAAGAATTGGCTCTTGTCTGAAGATAATCCGGATGCTCTAAATCATTTGAAGAAGCTTGCTGACTATTTATTGGTAGAGGAAGAAAGCTTACGCACACAGGTCGCAAACGAACTTAGTGGTCAGTTCCACAACAATTACCTAAGCGGTTACTTTGAGAGTACCGATTCTTCGGTTGGAACGTGGTTTATTGATTACAATCGTATCTTGGGGGAAACGTTCAAAGACATCAAGGTTAATGTCGTGCCAATAGGCACTAAGTCCAAGGCTCATCTTTCTGGCCGGTCCGGTAGTCACGGCCAAGCGGAAGGTAGCGTAAGGATCGTTCATCCAGATAAAATTGATGAGGATTTCAAACCAGGAGAAGTACTTGTTTGTATAATGACAACCCCTCAGCACGTACCGCTTATGAAACGAGCGTCAGCGATCATTACAGATCAGGGCGGCATTCTTTGTCATGCCGCTATCGTCGCAAGGGAGCTGGGGATACCGTGCATTGTCGGTACCAATAATGCAACATCGGTTCTTGCTACCGGTGACAAGGTTTCAGTAAATGCTACAAATGGTACTGTCTCAATTATCAATTAGTTAGTTTTACACTCGTAATAGGTTAGTAAAATTGGCATAATAACAAACAATGACGATTGGTATTGACGCTTCTCGAGCAGTAAAGAAAATCCGGACTGGGCCAGAGAACTACTCGTATGAAATCATTCGAGCGATATTAAATTTGAAATCTGATCATAAATTCATTCTCTATGCTCCTCACTCTCCATATAACGAATTCCCTACGGGTGAAAATATAGAATGGAAGATACTTCCCCAACAGAGACTCTGGTCTCAATACCGTTTAGCAAAAGAGGTTAACAGCAACCCACCCGACGTTTTATTCGTACCTTCTCACGTCGTACCTTTAATGAGCCACCTTCCCACCGTTGTAACAATCCACGACCTAGCTTTTAAGTATTTCCCTCAGTCGTATTCGGCTTTTGAGCGTAGATACCAGAACTTTTCTACAGGTGTGTCTGTGGCAAAATCTAACCGTATAATCGTCCCTTCCCAGGCGACACTAACGGATTTAGTTAAGTTTTATCCAACCGCGAAAAGTAAAACCTCAGTAATTGCTCACGGGTATGATAAGGATCTGTTCAAGCCTGCTGATAGTCATGAAGCTTCACCTCAGAACTACCCTTACATCTTGTATGTCGGCCGAATTGAAGAGAAAAAAAATGTGCGCCTGTTACTTGATGCTTTTGTGCTAATAAGTAAAGAAAAAAAGAGAGTCAATCTCGTACTAGGCGGTCGTAATGGCTACGGTTTTGAGATGATCCAGGAGAAAATTAAAAATCTCCCCAAAGAAATAAGGAGTCGAATTTTCCAACCTGGCCACTTGCCCCGCTACGACATGATCCGCTACCTTCAGCACGCTACAATTCTTGCTTTCCCAAGCTTATATGAAGGTTTTGGTTTGTCGGTATTGGAAGCACTAGCCTGTGGCTTACCAGTGGTCTGCAGTGACAACTCATCACTTCCAGAGGTCACTGGTGACGCTGCTATTTTATTACCTCCTTCAAATCCTTTGGCGTGGGCTTCTGCATTTAGCCGCATCTTAAACACTCCCGAGCTGGCCACGAAAATGCGTCAAGCAGCAATCAAACAAGCTGAAAACTTTTCTTGGCAGACTGCTGCGGAGAAAACGTTACTGGAAATTACACATGCGGCCAACAAGTGAGGCGCAGATCTTTGGTGTCAAAATCGCCAGGTTAAGTTGGGCGGATCTAGACGAGTATTGTAAGCAGGCTTTGTTGGAAAAAATTCCAAAACACATAGTAACCGCTAACGGCGAGATATTGCTCAAAGCCCTTGAAAACGATTCGTACCGGGATATCTTAAACAGTGCTGATCTGACTATCCCTGAATCTACTAACGTTTCGTGGGTCCTGACTCTTGAGGGAAAGCCCGTGACAAGCACGACTTCCGGTGCCGATCTAGTAAGCCATTTGGCAAATATTGCAGCAGAAAAAGGCAAGTCAATTTTCTTACTTGGCGGTAGGGAGGAGATTCCTTTTAGAGCAGGGGAGCGATTAAAGAATTTGAATCCAAATCTCAAAATTGCTGGCAGTTCAAATGCGAATCCTGATGACGCTACGATCGTTGAGCGAATCAAAAAAACTGGTGCCGATATCGTGCTAGTTGCTTACGGGGCGCCAAAACAAGAAGAGTGGATTGCCCAACATAAAGATGAGCTTGGAGCGAAGATATTAGTTGGTATAGGCGGTACTTTCGATATGCTAGCAGGAACCACCCCTAGAGCTCCTCAATTCTTTAGAACTGTTCATTTGGAGTGGCTTTGGCGTTTACTAATCCAGCCAACCCGTATTGGTCGTATCTGGCGCGCTGTTGTCATTTTTCCCATAAAAGCATTATTTAATTAAAAGGGTTCAGACGAGACTTGAATACTCATAAATTCATTTGTTTGAGACTTTTTTCATACTCGTCGTTTGATAATTAGTAATAATTGTGATATTATTTACTTAATCCAGGTTAGATCCTGGCTATTTTTAAAAAGTAAGGAGAGTATAGAACTATGGCCATCTCACCATTTGCGGCCGCGATAAATCAGCTTGCTGATGAACGTGGACTGCCAAAAGACATAATTATCGACACCATCGAAGCAGCTGTAGCTGCTGCTTACCGTAAAGACTACGGACAGCAAGACGAAGATATTAAAGCAAAACTGGACGAAGAATCTGGTGTTTTTAACGTTAAACAATGCTTCGAGGTAGTTGAGGAGCCAGAGAATATACACGCCCAATTGACCGTCGAGCAGGCTCAAGAGATGAAAAAAGGTTCGAAACTTGGCGATATTATAGAAGTCGAGCTTGAGCCACACGAAGACTTCGGTCGTATCGCAGCAATGACTGCTAAGCAAGTAATTTCTCAAAGATTACGTGAAGCAGAAAAAGAGATTCTTTACGCCGAGTACAAAGACAAACAGGGCCAGCTGATTAATGGTTATGTTCAGCAGGTCGAAGGACCCAATGTGATCTTGAATATCGGTAAACTTAACGGTCTTATGATCGCATCTGATCAGATTCCAAACCAGAATTACTACCCAGGCCAACGCTTAAAGGTTTTAGTCTACACAGTCGAAGAGACTCCACGGGGACCACGTGTTCTCGTCACCCGTTCTAGCGCTGAATTTATTACCAAGCTCTTTGAGTTGGAAGTTCCGGAGATTGCCAGTGCCGCCGTTGAAGTGAAAGCTATTGCTCGTGAGGCTGGCGTCAGAACCAAAATGGCCGTTATCTCTAACCAACCTGGTCTTGACCCAGTTGGATCCTGTGTTGGTCAGAGAGGTACTCGAGTTCAGGCAGTTTTGTCGGAAATTGGTGAAGAAAAAATAGATATTATTCTATGGAATGACTCAATCGAGCAGTTAATTACCAATGCTCTTTCGCCGGCTAAAATAGACAAGATTACCTTGCGTAAGAAGGCCGAGAGCGCTTCTGTAAACGTACCTGTTGATCAGCTTTCGTTGGCTATCGGAAAAAACGGTCAGAATGTTCGTTTAGCAAGTAAACTGACTGGTTGGGAGATAGATATCGTCAAAGAAGGTGAAGAAGCACGACACCGATCTGATACAGAGACCACGGAAGTAACAGAGCAGACAGAAGAGGCTAATCCCTTAGAAGACGAGAAAGTGATCTCCAAGCCAGTGGCCGCTGTTAAGAAGTCTGCCAAAGCCAAAACAACCAAGAAAACTGCTACTAAAAAGGCTTCTAAAAAAGCCACGGAGTAGCCCCTGTTGAAGCTTTTGGTAGTTTTACTCTTTCGGACTCTAGGTTCTCTGGTACAATAACCCAATGCAGGAAGATTACGACAATCTCAAAAATCGTCTGAGCGAGACGGCGCAAAAAATTGTTCTAGATTGCGAACAGATCGCTCGGGCAATGGATACGGGGATAGATACCCAGCATCTGTTGGTATCCTTGGCCTCTAACCAAGGGACAATTTCTTATGAAATTTTACGTGAGTTAATGGTTACGCCCCAGAGGATTGTCTACCTACTACAAAACCCAGACTTTAAGCTTAAGACTTCAGACACCATTTCAGCTGATTTCAAGCGGGTTCTAAAAACGGCTACTCAACGTGCAGTTGCCTACCAAACACCTACCGTAGACTCCGAGCACTTACTGCTAGCCTTGTCTGTAAATAAAGAAACGAACGCCTACAAGATACTTACTGGACTAGCTGTTGACCCAAAGATGCTCAAAGATCAGCTTGAGAGTCATTTTGGACAGGCTGAAGAGCTTGTTAATAACTTACCTGAGGTTTCTGAAGAAATATTAGATGAAGGCGAAGGGCAGTTTGCCCAATTTACCCAGGCACCGCCCCGGTCCCCTAACCGTGCCAAATCTGCTATAGACTACTTCACTAATGACCTTACAAAAGAAGCTAAGGCGGGGAAACTTGACCCAGTCATTGGGCGAGAAAAAGAGATACAGCGTATGAGCCAGATATTGGTACGTCGAGGTAAAAACAATCCCGTACTGACTGGGGAACCTGGCGTAGGAAAGACTGCGATAGTCGAAGGTTTAGCTTCTCAGATTATTTCCGGTGATGTACCGCGTCAATTAGCAGACAAACGAGTTGTAAGTTTAGATTTAGCGCTTCTAATTTCTGGTACAACTTATCGCGGCCAATTCGAAGAACGAGCTAAAAAATTGATTGACGAAATTCTCAAGGCTGGAAATATCATTTTATTTATTGATGAGCTTCACACCATCGTTGGAGCTGGTGCCGCCGAAGGATCAGTTGACTTAAGTCATATCCTTAAGCCGGTCCTCTCTAAGGGACAGCTACGTTTAATCGGCGCTACCACTAACGACGAGTACCGTAAACATATTGAGAGAGACCCCGCTCTTGAGAGAAGGTTACAAAGAGTTAACGTTGAGGAACCTTCTTCAGAGGAAACGGTAAAGATTCTCCATGGACTGAAAAAGACTTACGAGAAACACCATAACGTCACCATTGACGACGATGCCGTTGTTGCAGCTGTGGATCTTTCGAAGCGCTATATCAGCGATAGATTCCTACCAGATAAGGCAATTGACCTGATTGACGAGGCCGCAGCCGCAACCCAGCTAGAAGAGCGTCAAATAAAAATTTCAACAAAGCTAACCGAACTGGAGAAGAAACGCCAGGATGCCCACCAAGAGCACACAAAAGCCGCTGATATCTACGACTATGAAAAAGCTGCTAGCTGGAGAGTTCTAGAGTATCGCTACCTCGATGAGATTGAAAAACTTAAATTGAAGCTACCTAAAAGGACCGTTAACCGCGTTATCACAAGAGAAGATATCGCCAAGATTGTTTCGATGTGGACTGGTGTACCTGTAACAGCCTTAGCCAAAACTCAGAGGGTACGGTTAGTGAATCTAGAGAAGGTTTTGAAAACCCATATCGTTGGGCAAGATGAGGCAGTGGGTGCAATTTCTGGAGCTATACGTCGCTCAACAGTTGGTGTCGCTGACCCAAATAGACCACTTGGATCATTTATTTTCCTTGGGCCAACTGGGGTAGGAAAGACCGAGTTGGCTCGCGTGTTGGCACGAGAAGTTTTTGGTCGAGACGAAGCTCTGATAAAAGTAGATATGAGTGAGTTTATGGAACGCCATAACGTTTCACGCTTAGTCGGTGCACCTCCTGGGTACGTTGGTTACGAAGAAGCCGGGAAGCTGACTGAGACTGTTCGTCGTCAGCCGTATTCAGTTGTGTTGCTCGATGAGATCGAGAAAGCTCATCCTGACGTCTTTAATATGCTCTTACAGATTATGGAAGATGGTCAGCTCACCGACGCTAAAGGACGAGTAATTAACTTCAGAAATACCATTTTAATAATGACTTCTAATATCGGTTTAGCTGAAATGAATCGTCAGCAAGCTATTGGCTTTAAGGTAAAAGATGGCTCATTAGCTGAAAATCGTTACGAAGAGATTAAGACTCAAGTTCTAGCTCAACTCAAAGACAATTTTCGACCAGAATTCATTAACCGTTTAGACAAAGCTATTGTCTTCAAACCGCTAAATAAGGTCGAGGTAAAACAGATTGTCCAGCTCCAGATCAATAGGCTAGTAAAACGTCTTGTACCAGAAGGAATAGAGATCGAGATAGAGGAGTCGGCCAAGGAGTTCTTAGCGGAAAAAGGCTTCGATCCCGAATTTGGTGCCCGACCGGTGCGCCGAGTAATTACCGAGTATATCGAAGACCCGCTCTCTGAGTTACTTCTGACCGGCAAACTCAGTAAAAAAGCCCCGATCCGCGTTCTGCGTAAAGGCGAAAAACTGGCGTTGGTTAAGTGACGCCTGGCGCGTCACAGAATCAAGAATCATGAATCGAGAATCAGGGGTTGGCATTTCTGGTCTCTTCTTAAATCATAATTCTTGATTCCTGATTCTCTCCCCATTTGGGGTTGACTTTTTGCCGATTTTCTGGTACGGTATTCGCATCCTTTTCAAGGATGAGGAGCACAAAGACATGAAGTCGGTACGAGATTTTTTCGTCATTCTCGCTGTCGCAAGCCTCGGATTTGTTTTGATCTATCAGTTCGGAGCTTTCCGGCCTGGCGATCTCAACGAGAGGTGGCTCTCAAAACGAGATTCGGCAGTTTGGATAACGCTCGGCAGCTTTGTAGCTGCAGGCGTTCTCCACTTCTTCATTCGTCTCTGCGAAGCAGCGATAGAAGAAGGTCGTCGTAGAGAACGAGCGAAAGCCATCGCGATCGCAGCCGAAGAGGCTGAGGAGAGACGACTTCGCAAACTGGGACTCGTCCCAGGAGGCTACCGCGTTTCTCGCCGCTAAGACCAAGGCTCCGCTAGCATTCGTGCCGGCGGGGCTTTTCTTTACAATTTTACATTCACCAACCTTATTCCACCCCGCGGGTGTAAGTTCGGCCTCAATGATAGTAATAGTCCCGCATGGCTGGTTGCCACACGGGACTTGATGTCAGGGCCTGACAAGCCCCAGACTAACTGCCAAACAGCCAGCTGCAGTACGGCGATTCCGGTGCTTGAGACCGAGCTTGTTGTAGAGCGTTCTCAGTCGAATACCGACTGCTTCTTTCGATATGTTCAACATTTCCCCAATGTAGGGATTTGATGCATTACGCGCCAACAAACACAGAAGGAGGCGGTCTTCTTCTGTTAAGTCATCCTTTTGACAGGTCATGTACACACCTCGCAGGAGATGATTTGATTTTAAGCTAATGGACGTAAATATCAATACGCTATTTGTTCGGTTTTCCACTTCTCCACAGTGTTTTCCCCACAAATACCATACAAAAGATAGCCGCCTCGTCGTTGAGGCGGCCGTCGTGGTTGAGCTGCCTTTAGCCCTAGGCTTCGGCTCGAGCGTGACTATAGCTTGGCTCGAAAGGAAGTAGCCCCAAGCGAGTCGCCACGCAAAATGCCTGGACTCGGTTGTTGACCTGAAGCTTGTCGTAGATATTTGACAGATGGAAATCTACGGTTCGCTTCGACAGATATAAAGTTTCGGCCGCCTCCCTGCTACTGTGACCCTCAGCAATGAGGCTCAAAACCTCTAGTTCTCGCTTGGTCAGTCGGGCACCGTGCCTGACAGTGTCTGACTTAATCACCCTCAGCAAAGACTGATTCGCCCCTAGGGGCGGATTTGGTGCTGTAACACTCATAAATCTAATCCCTCCATGTACTTCGACCCCAGTTTGACCGCAGTCGAATATCCAGTCTAGCAGTCTGGCGTCCTAGTGTCAACTAGCGATTTGCTGAAGATCTATTGACTTGTTCGGTATTTGTTCACTAATGTAAAACTATGGGGGAAGCGCGAGAAATGGTTCAGGAAGTCGGGGAAAAGGTTAAGGTTTTGGCAAGTTTTGCCGGTTTTAAAATTACAATTCACTTCTTTAGCTGGCGTGGTCGAACCTACAAGGTAGATTCGATGAATTTGTTTCATGTTGAAAAAGATGCCCAGCATCAAATCTATAATTTTGCCGTTAGTGCCCTTGGTAATACTTACCAATTAACCTTTGACCCAGTTACGCTCGAATGGCAACTAAAGGACGTTTTATCTTTATGAGAAAAATTCTTCATATGGATATGAACTCGTATTTTGCCACCCTTGAGCAACAAGCTCATCCTAATTTGCGTGGCAAGCCTATTGGTGTAGCCGGTAAGGGCAAGGGGGAACGAACAGTAATATGCGCTGCTTCGATTGAGGCCAAGAAATTTGGCTTAAAGTCAGGCATGTCTACTTGGGAAGCTCTACGTCTCTGTCCGCAATTAATTGTTATTCCCGCTACTTACGACCGTTACAGTTTTACCTCAAAACGAATTTTTGATCTTATGGAGAGATTCGGTCCAAAAGTCGACATCTTTTCAATCGATGAGGCTTTCCTGGAACTTGATTCGGATATCGGCTGGGAAGACGCTAGTATCATCGCCAAGCGAATCAAGCATTTAATCCATCAAGAGATAGGGGAGTGGGTGAGCGTTTCGATCGGTATATCATACGGTAAAACACTAGCTAAACTGGCCAGTGAGATGCAAAAACCGGACGGTCTAACAATTATCCGACCGGAAGATTTTTCGCGAATTGCCGAGATCACTCCAATTGAGGAACTTTGTGGTGTCGGTTTTCGTCTCCGACCACGTTTGAACCGTATGGGGATTACTACTATCGCTGAACTGGGACGGATGCCTAAAGATATGTTAGTAACGGTTTTTGGCGACCATACCGGCTCGTGGTTACACCAAATAGGCAACGGTCAGGACTCAAACATTATTCACTCCTGGCGATCCCTACCACAAGAGAAATCGATTGGCCACTCTTACACTCTACCGCACAACATTAGCAATATGAGTGATGTTAAAAAGGTTTTACTCTTACTGTCGGAACGAGTTGGTGTTAGATTACGAGCTAGGAACCTGGTTGGTAAAACTATCTCGACATACCTACGCTTTGAAGACGGATCCATTTGGGGAGAGCGTCATACCCAAAAAGAATATCTGCTTGATGGTTACCAAATTTACCAGGCTGGGGAAAGGCTGTTAAATGGCCTTAGGCAGTCAAAACCTGTCCGGTTGGTAGCAATCACCGTTAGTGATCTAGTGAGCCAATACGAAGCAACCTCACCGTTATTTACTACAACTCAAGCTAATGAACAACTTGTTTTTGCTGTCGATAAAATAAATAACCGTTATGGCGAATGGACGGTTCATCGTGGTCTGATACACAAAATTCGCCAACGGATATTCAATCTGCCTGACGGACGAGATAAACGAAAATTCGTTCCAGAAATAACGCACATAAACCCGTTTACAAAACGTGTTTAGAAAAGT
>JANLIQ010000063.1 GCA_024654065.1 Candidatus Berkelbacteria bacterium
ATAATCTCTCGTTCATAATACGTCAGTCTTGTCATGCATCTCCACACCTTCTAGTCGGCTTATATTAGCCGAAGTGTTTCGATGACTCTAGAATCTACCCTTTACCGCGGGGTGATTGACTTTTTACCCTGGTTGTGCTAGTATTTTTGTCATACCACACAAGGAGGTGGACGCAACTTTGGAGTATAAGAAGATGCAAAAGTTTTTCGACCGGAACCGGTCGAAGGGCATTTGGGCTCCGACGGAAGTCAGAGCGCTCTGGTTTTTCTTCTTTGACAACAGGGAGAGACTAAGGAGTTCAGCACCACCAGAGAAGTGGGTGGTGGAGACACTTGAGAGTCAGCTCGTCAAGAGCTACGGCCCACAGATTCAACGAAAGGAGGAGCGAGCTCATGCCGCCGCTCGCCGAGCGCTTGAAGAAGGGCTCCAGAAGCTTCGGGAGCGAGTCGAGGAGTTTGCCGCCGAAGAAATCCGCCGAGCTAACAGTCTGGTCATTACCGGGCTTGACGATGTCGTGATTCGACTCCTTCGGGCGGCCGGTTACCAAACTCGTCGCCAAGTCGCATTGGCTCTAGACCGGCAGTTGCTCCAGATACCAGGCATTGACCGTGCTCGCCTGCGACAGATACGCAAGTACTGTCCACATGTTAGCGAGCGAACCGATCGTAGATTGGCTCGCGCCCGTAGCGGGCAAGCATCGCTCTTCTGACCTTTCCCCCTGGGCGTCGCACTCATCCCTCGAGTCGGCGCCCTTTTTCTTACCTCAACTTTCAGGTATTCTCATTCCATGGATTTAAGTAAAATTTTTAAGGCCTATGATATTCGCGGCGTTTATCCGGAAGAGATTGACGAGACAAAAGTGAAGCGTATTGCTATGGCATACGCAAAGTTTACTGGTGCCAAGACTGTTGCAGTTGGTAGGGACGTCAGACTGTCCGGTCCTAAACTACAGAAAGCAGTTATCGACGGCCTGACAGAAGCGGGTGTTAACGTTGAAGATATCGGTCCAGTACCGACAGATATGTTGTATTTTGCTGTTGGCTTTTATCATTACGACGGCGGTATTCAGGTGTCAGCTTCCCATAATCCAGCCCAATTTAACGGTCTGAAGATGGTTAGAAGGGGGGTCGAAGCGATCTCAAGCGACAATGGACTGCAAGAAATTCGAGCCTTAGCCCAGTCCGATGAAAATCTAGCCTCCTCAACTAAAGGGTCGTTTGATTCTAAAGAGATCGAAGAAGATTATTTTGATTACCTAACTAAGTTTGTCCACTTCGATACTGCAGAACCACTAAAGATTGTTGCCAATAATAATTTTGGGTTATCTGGTGAGGTCGCTCAAAGGTTTCTGACTCGAATCCATAACGCTCATATCCAGTTGATAGAACTTAATTTTCAGCCAGACGGTAACTTTCCCAAGGGTCGTCCAGATCCTCTACAGGAGAGTAATC
This sequence comes from Candidatus Berkelbacteria bacterium, assembly GCA_024654065.1. GTDB lineage: Bacteria > Patescibacteriota > UBA1384 > 2-12-FULL-50-11 > 2-12-FULL-50-11 > JANLIQ01. The sequence goes on from JANLIQ010000063.1 coordinate 1,452, forward strand.
GTAGAGAGACAAGCGAACTAATCCTCGAAACCAAGGCAGATTTTGGAGTTGCTTGGGATGCCGATGGTGATAGGTGTTATATTAGTGACGAGAAAGGAGAGGCCATAGAAGGCTGTCATCTGACAGCCTTGCTGGCTGTACACTTACTTCACGACAATAAGGGTGAAAAGATACTGTACGATCCGCGTAATATTTGGGCGGTTAAAGAGTCGGTTGCGGCTGCTGGTGGGATATCTCTACTCAATAAAGCCGGCCACACTTTTATAAAAAACCGAATGCGTCAGGAGGATGCACTATTTGCCGGAGAGATGTCTGGTCACTTCTATTTCCGAAACTTTTATTACGCCGACAACGGCTTAATCCCCTTCTTGTTATTTCTTAATATCGTTGCCGAAACAAAGAAACCGGTATCGGAGATTATTAAACCATTACGAGATAAGTACTACGTCTCAGGCGAAATCAACTTCGAAGTAGCCGATAAGGGAGCTATGACCAAGAAGATTGAAGAAAAGTACGCCGCTGGTTCAATCGATCGCACAGACGGTTTGTCTATCTCGTTTGACAACTGGCGCTTTAATCTTCGTGCTAGTAACACCGAAAATCTTTTGCGCTTAAATGTCGAAGCCAAAGACAAAACTACTTGCGACCAAGAAACGCAAGAGTTAAAGGCTCTAATCAGCTAAGCAATCCGAGATTCTTTTTGACGATTGCTAGCTTGGCGCTCGCAATCGGACGGGCTTTAGCAGTGCCTTCTTTGATGATTCGTTCCAGTTGGTCAGGCCGGGCCAGTAAACTCTTGTAAGTTTTTTGAACCGGTCCCAGAAAGGCGAGAATATCCTCGATCAGTTGCTCCTTAAGTTCGGAGTACTTCAATTGACCGTCCTTATATTTGTCGCCGAACTGCGTAGCAGTCTCCGGCGTACTGAACCCCTCGAGGATGGTGAATAAGTTTTCGACACCGGGGCTCATTTTGTTGGAGTTGGGGTCGGAGTCGGTAACGGCTTTGCGAATAGTGGCAGTTACGGTGGCTTCATCGTCCAGTAAACCGATGGCCGAACCAGGGACGGATTTTGACATCTTTCGTTTCGGATCATTCAAAGCCATAATCCGAGCGGCTTTGGTCAGGAGTGGTTTGGGCTCGGTGAAGGTTTGGCCGGCATGAGCGTTGAAGCTTCTGGCAATTTCCCTCGCCAACTCCAAGTGCTGAACCTGATCTTCGCCAACCGGCACAATCTCGGCGTCATATAGTAATATGTCTGTTGCCATCAAAACGGGATAACCAAGTAATCCTACGCTCTGACCGTGGCGGTCGGATTTCTCCTTGAATTGCGTCATGCGAGTTAGCTGCCCAAGCGTGGTGAACGAAAGTAATAACCATGCGAGTTCTCCGTGCTCAGGGATTTGGGACTGGACAAATAGAACACAGTTCTTCGGATCTACTCCTAGCGCAACGAGCATTGCCACGGTTTCGAGAGTCCGTTCGCGTAAGTCCACGGGTCTCGGTTTGGTGTCGATAACATGCTCGTCAGCGATGAAATAATAGCAGTCGTAGTCATTCTGTAGCTCAACCCACTGCTTTATCGCTCCCAGATAGTTACCGATATGAAGCGTGCCTGAAGGTTGAATGCCGGAAACGAGTCTTTTCATTGTTGATCAAAGTTTACCTGAAAAGTCGGCTCTGTCGTAGAGTAGCATCTCGTCACCTTGTCATATCGGCGCTAACGTGAATCCACGCGCATATACAATGGGGGTTTGAAGCAACGATGCATCTTGATGGGGGGTCATCTCTCTCGTCTGGAGCCACAGTTCCCAGTCATCTCCTGGTTTATGCCAAGGGTGTATTGAAAGCTAAGTGAGCTGATCAAGCCCGAGTTCTCTAGGGAAACTTGCGGTCGCAAATACTACCTTGCTAAAACTTGTTACGAAGGCGCATATTAGAGTTAACGCTATTCTGACTAAAAGCATCTCGGCATAACCGAGAGACCTGGTCCGCTCCCTTCCATAGCCTCCGCCATTCAACTCCTCATGGCGGAGGCACCTTTTGAAAAAAAGTGGTCGCGAGAGATTTCCCGCGACCTAGATAGTAGTTTTGCTGATTTTCCGCATTGGCGCTGCCGATGGTTTCAGCCTTCTAGCCGCCATTTCAGCACTTGTCTTGGCTTCGACCCAATCAGCAAATGCCGATAACGATTGAGAAAATCTGTCACGCAGCTCGTCAGGGATATCTAAACCGCCTTCGATTGATATCCTAAGAAGTGCCGACAGCGTTTTCAGTGACGCCGAACCGATCGTGCTTGGCCATTCTTTCTTGGACCAAGCCTTAACGGTTTTATTGTTGAATAAGTTGAGAGGTACGCCTATTTCACGCCAGCTTCGAAAAACCTCCTCTCGAGTTTCCTTGGGAATGATGCGCGGGCAGCCATCAACCACCCGCCGAGAATCTGGGTCAATTGCTTCAATAATCTCGCGTAGATCCGCAAGGTCATTGGAGAATGGACTAGATTGCTCTGAGTCAGGTGGTTTCGATACCATAAGTTACTCCTTGGTAGGATGGGGCTATTTTAGCAGATGCTGGGATTTGGTCCAGGCTCATGTTGACAATATGTAAAGCAAACTTTACAATCAATTCTACAATATGAGTAAAGCTAAAGGAGGTCATACGATGAAATTGCAACCATTAGCCGACCGCTTGGTCGTCAAACCGCTCGATGCGGAAACTGTTTCAAAATCTGGTATTGTCATCCCTGATACTGCCAAAGAAAAGCCCCAAGAAGGTGAAGTTATCGCTGTTGGCCCTGGCCGAATCGATAAAGACGGCAAAAGAATAGAGATGGAAGTTAAAAAGGGTGATCGCGTTCTTTTCGGTAAGTATGCTGGCGATGAATTCAAGCTCAATGGGATTGAATACAAAATTATTCGAGAAGATGAAGTATTAGGAGTTTTAAACTAAGATGGCAAAACAAATAAAATTTTCGCAAGACGCTAGGGATCGGATTAAATCCGGTGTCGATCAATTAGCCGATACCGTAAAAGTCACGCTTGGCCCTAAAGGTCGTAATGTTCTGTTGGACAAAGGTTACGGTGGTCCAACTATTACTAACGATGGTGTCACTATTGCTAAAGAAATTGATCTGGCCGATAAGTTTGAAAATATGGGGGCGCAATTGGTAAAAGAAGTTGCTTCCAAAACTGATGACATTGCTGGTGACGGTACGACCACCGCCACCTTGCTGGCTCAAGCGATGATTAGCGATGGTCTGAAAAATGTTGCTGCTGGTTCGTCGGCTATGGCCATTCGCCACGGTATAGAGAAAGCGACCGAACAAGTAGTGGCTCATTTAAAGAAAAACGCCAAGCAGATCAAAACCAAAGAAGAAAAAACTCAAGTCGCATCCATCTCCGCTAACAATCCAGAGATCGGCGAGTTGATCGCCGAGGTATTCGAGAAGGTTGGCAATGAAGGTGTTATCACCGTCGAGAAGTCTGATGGTTTGGAGATGAGTTACGAGCTAACCGAAGGAATGCAGTTTGATCAGGGCTACATCTCGGCTTATATGGTGACCGACGCTAGCAATATGGAGTCATCAATTGAAAAGCCACACATCTTAGTCACCGACAAGAAGATCTCCTCGATTCAGGAAATTCTACCGTTACTAGAAAAACTAGCTCAGACCGGTAAGAAAGAGTTAGTCATCATCGCCGAAGATCTCGACGGCGAAGCTCTGGCCACCATTATCGTTAATAAGCTCCGTGGCATTCTGAATATCTTAGCGGTTAAGGCGCCCGGTTTTGGCGACCGACGCAAAGAAATGCTCCAAGATATTGCTACTCTCACTGGGGGTGAAGTCATCTCAGAGGAAAAGGGTATGAAGCTGGAAGACACCGAAATCGGTATGCTCGGCGTCGCTCGTCGTGTTGTGGCCGATAAGGACAAGACCACAATCGTTGACGGCAAGGGAGTCGCCAAAGCCATCGACGCTCGAGTGGCGCAGATCAAAAAACAGATCGAAAAAGCAACATCGGATTACGACAAAGAGAAGTTGGCAGAACGCCTCGGTAAATTGAGCGGTGGGGTGGCCGTCATCAAAGTTGGCGCCGCTTCAGAAGTCGAGCAGAAAGAAAAACAGCACCGCGTCGAAGACGCCCAAAAAGCGACTCGCGCTGCCATCGAAGAGGGCGTGGTGTCCGGCGGCGGTGTCGCCTTGCTTGAAGCCCACGAGGCCTTGAACAAAACCAAATATGAGGGCGACGAAGAGCTTGGTCGCGAGATCGTCTCTAAAGCCCTGGTTGTACCGGTCTGGCAGATCGCCTCAAACGCTGGCGCCGAAGGTTCGGTGATCGTCGCCCGGATTATCGAAGGTAAAAAGGGCTGGGGCTACGACGCTAAAGAAGACAAGATGGTTGATATGATCGCCTCGGGCATTATCGACCCGCTCAAAGTTACCCGCTCGGCTTTGCAAAACGCTGCTTCCGTCGCCGCCATGGTTCTGACCACCGAAGCCGCCGTAACAGACTTACCAGAGAAAAAAGATTCTATGCCCGCTATGCCTTCCGGAATGGGCGGCATGGACGGGATGATGTAAACGCTTTTCAGAACAAACCGAAAAGGCGCCGATTTGGCGCCTTTTTGTTTGTTGCCCGTATTTACAGTAATTACCAGTCAAGCGTGATTTAAGCAAAACACGCTCGACGGTGTAGATTTTACGTGAAAAAAGCGGTTAAATTTGTAATTTTTTGTCGGTTGCTACCTCTGTTAGAGACAGTCAATTTTTTATAAAAAAGACCGTTATTTTTCACTAAAATCTACACATGTGGGAACATAGCGAGAAATCGAAGAAAAAATAATTTTCCGCCAAAAAAACGGCCGCCTGTTAACGCCTGAGCGTAGCGATGGCGGGCAGGGTTTACCCTGCCGGAGCATTCCGCAAAGGCGGGCTCCAATCCGAATTTGTATGCCCACTCATTGACAAGCTTCGGTATTTTCTATATGCTTATATCAGATTTGGGCGCAACGGTGCCGATTTATCACCCGAAAGGTAGATGATATTTAAGTACTGGGCGTCCATTTTCTATTTATCTAGATGTTCAGATTGCAGATGCGTTGGCGTCAATCGCAGGGATGAAATATTAGATGGATGTGCTAAAGCAGGCGAAAAAACTCACGAAGACAGAGCAATCCAAGAAGCGACTGATCGACAGAAAGCTATCATTCAAAGCAAACCCCAGTTATCTCGAAGTATTAATTTAACTAATTAAAAAAGCCGACCATGGCTATCCGCACATTGTCGACTTCTTAGGTATTAAGACTACAACAGCAAGAGCTTGCTGTCAATGGAAACAAAAAATCCCCCGCCAAGTTGGTCCCGTAAAGACCGGCCGGAGATTTTCCGTGAATTAAAGATACCGAAGCGACAAGTGTTTGTTAATGGACGGCTGTAGATTTTTTTCCGCCAAAAGAAAACGGTTTACCTCGCCGTAGCTTGTCGAAGGCGGGCTCCGCCCCATTGACTTCCCTCTATTGGACAGCTAGAATGTAACTGTTCGTGGAGGTGTTCGCATATGAACTTAATGAACTTGAAGAGGATGAATCCGGGCTGGAGGCCGCATCTCTGGTTGATCGGCGTGTTCGTCGTCTTGGTAGGTGTGTGGTTTCTCATTCCGCAGTCGCAGACGACACTCGTCATCGTCGACGGGGTTCCGTACCAGCTCTTGAGCTACAGCACGGTCGAATCGAAACTTGCCAATGGGCAGTCGAGGCGGACGATGGATGCCTACGTGTGGACCATCGCCTACCCGAAGCAGGATCAGAAGTTCAAGGGAATGACTCGAGGCACGATCATGGTTCCGAAGTTCGCCGTGGTGCGTGACCGCAACCTGCCACTCAACACCGTCATCTGGGACGGGACCGTTGATTTGGAGGGGAAGAAGTACGGTGTGGCACGGTGGAACCCGGCCCATGACGTACCGGCGATCGACAACCCGACACTGGACCCCGAGCCGGCTATGACTAGAACCCAGTAAATAGCGCCGATTCCCGGCGTGACTCCAGCCCGGCCAGGTTTCCAAATCTGTCCGGGCATTTTTTATTGCGACGAAATGTAATGAGGGAGCAATACGAGCTTGCGACTATTTCAACCGAACCGGCCGACGGGTAAATACGAGCGAAAGCTAATATTTCCAACAAAAAGAAAACGGCTCCGTGGTTGCT
>JANLIQ010000005.1 GCA_024654065.1 Candidatus Berkelbacteria bacterium
TCCCCAAAAAATAGTTTTGCCAAAACTTCGTCCGCATTGAAGCCCCACGCACTGCCCGAATACTTGGAGGGCAGAACCCCGAAAGAAAAACACCCTTTCCTTTTTCAAGAAAAAATTCACCCCCGCCAAATCAGAAATGCAAGGAGTGTTTTTTCTTTCGGGGTTGCTGGCGTACTCGCCAGTGCGTGGGGCTTTCGTGGAGCGTACGCTTCAGTTTCGCTTCACCACGCACGTGGAGCGTGCGAAGTCATTACCTCACTTTGTTTTGGAAATAGGTGCGAGTTTGGTACAATAGAGACACTCAAAGAAACTTCTGGAGTATTGACGGCTCCGCGCAGTCGACAGTTCTAATACTTCTCTGTTACACTTATCCAGATGAGAGCGTGGGTAAAAGTACTGGCATGGACAGGCGTCAGCCTGCTTGGGCTGGGCGTTCTTGTATTAGTAATTGGTCCGGCATTATTCGCAAGCGTTGCCTACCCATTGCCCCAAGAGTACCAACAAACAGTTTGTGACGAGGCCAAAAATTTTAGTGTTGAGCCAAAACTTCTAGCTGGTCTGATTTTTACCGAGAGTCGTTGGAATCCAACTGCCCAATCTGGTGCCGGTGCACAAGGATTAACTCAATTCGTTTCCGGAACGGCTGTATCTGTAGCAAAGCATTTGGAAGTAAGCCCATTTCAGCCGAGCGATTTAAAAAAGGATCCAAAAATGGCGATCAGATTTGGTGCTTATTACCTGGGCGATCTAGTCAATCGCCGTTACGGCGGCAACAAGATCAAGGCCTTAATCGCTTATAACGGTGGTGGTGGCGCAGTCATTGGTTACGAGCAAGGATATCCTTTCAAAGGGACGCTCGCTTATGCTAATAAGGTTATTGCTGTTGGTGATATGTACGAAAAAATTTACGGTGATTGGTGCAGTCGGGAAGATCTGCCGGATTTGTCAGCCAAATCTCAGAACTCGACCGATTTACTGAAAACCATTAATATTGCTGATTTTTGGAAGAACCTCTTCTTTAATCGCGACATCCCAACCAATGATTCTCAGTCATCTGGCTCAGTTAACGTCGACTCCTTCTGGAAGAACTTACTTAGTAATTGATGCAACTGGACGAAGTCAGAAAAAACTTTATTGGCTATTTCACTGACCTTGGTTACGTACGACAAACCGAGTCCAGCTTAATACCTCGAAACGACCCATCAGTTCTCTTTACTACAGCCGGTATGCAGCAGTTTAAAGAGTTCTACTCCTCACCGCTCGACGCACCTGCCAAGTCAGTAGTCACAATCCAACCAGTATTTCGTACTTCTGATATTGGAGAAGTTGGAGATGCAACTCATCTAACAATCTTTGAGATGCTAGGCAACTTCCGCTTCGGTGAGGAATCGAGCTTAAGAATGAAGGAGACTGCTATCAAGGAAGCTTGGAATTTTGTTCATAAGAGACTGGGCGTTGTGAAAGAGAGGGTGTCGGCAACTGTTTTCAAGGGAGATAAGTTGACACCTGGTGACACTGAATCTGAAGGAATTTGGCAGATGCTAGGCATTGAAGTCAAACGAATGGGTCGTGACGATAACTTTTGGGGGCCAGCAGGCGACGAGGGCCCTTGCGGTCCGTGTAGTGAGATATATATCGATGGTATCGAAGTTTGGAATTTAGTTTTTGCCCAGTACTATAAAAACACTGACGGTAAGTTTGAAAAATTACCTCAAGCAGGTTTAGATACCGGTAGCGGTTTAGAACGCTTGTCGGCTACATTGCAGAGTCACCGCAGCGTCTGGGCGATCGAACCGTTTGTAAGCTGGGTAGATATGGTTGACCCTACTCGCGAGTATGAAAGCAAAATTATTATTGATCATTTAAGGGCGATTCTATTCTTAGTCAGCGAAGGAATATTACCAGCTAATAAGGGACGAGATTACGTTCTGCGTCGTCTGATTCGCAAGGTTGTTTTTCTAGAACGACGAGCAGCCATTAAAGCGGATTTATCAAAAGTCATCACTGAAATTCACGCTTATTATGCACCGTCCTACACCCTTACCGATCCGGAGAAGGTTGTTAAAGTCTTTGAGGCGGAACAAGCTCAGTTTGAAAAAAACTTGGCTCGGGCAATTGGACATCTTGATCGTTGGGTCGCCTCCCAAAGTGAACAGCCCTCTAGCGAAGAGATCACTAAATTGGCATTTTATCTGTTTGAGTCTTTTGGTTTTCCTAGAGAACTGCTCTTAGAACACCTTCGTGACCTAGGATGGGATTTTGATAACGAACTTTTTGCTAAATTATTTGCTGAACACCAAGAAACTTCCCGACAGGGTTCGGAAGGGTTATTTAAAGGTGGCCTGGCCGATCACGATGCGCAGACTATCAAACACCATACCGCCCATCATTTATTATTAGCCGCACTCCGTAAAGTTTTAGGTAACGGAGTAGTCCAAAAAGGATCTAACGTTACTAAGGAGCGTTTACGACTAGATTTTTCGTTCGACCGTAAGTTAACTGACGACGAGCTAGATGAAGTTGATAGTATCGTTAACGATAAAATTAAAGCTAAATTACCGGTAGTAAAACAAGAAATGTCAAAAGATGAAGCTCTGAAATCTGGGGCACTGGCAGAATTTGGTCAAAAATACGGAGATAAAGTTTCTGTTTACTCGATCGGAGATTTCTCTAAAGAGCTTTGTGGCGGTCCACATATAAAGAATACGGGTGAGCTGGGCAAATTTGAAATTCTCAAAGAAGAAACCTCATCTCAGGGGGTGCGACGAATAAAAGCCCGGGTTAGTTAGTTTCCGGAATTTCCGGATTGGCTTTTTCGAGTTTCTCGGCTTCCTCAAGAGATTTTTCAAAATCGTCTTCAGCCTCACCAGCATTCATCGGCCGTTTATTTATTGCCTCTTCTTGTGGGATCGGTTCTCTTTCGCTCATAGCTATACTCTAGCGAAAATAATGACTTTGGGAAGCGTTGCGAGGCGAGCGGGCTAGCGCTATTCGATTAGCCCCATCTCGCGCAAGAATTGCTCCGGGTCATCAATTCCATTTTCGATCAGCATAGTGAATGCTAGCCCCATCGCTTTGTCAAAATCTGTGCATTCAGCTAGGGCTTCAAGAGAATCTTTGTCGAATAGTTCGCGACACGCTTCTGTTAGATTGGCGACGGTTGGTTAATCTCCATGCTCATCCTCCCCACCTTCGTCGTAGATAGTGGCGTACTGTCCAGACTCCTTGTCGTAGACAGCAATAACTGGGAAGTCTGTTCGTAACATTTCGTCTGCCAGGGCCTGTAAGTATTCTGGCGGCAAATCATCCCCCCTGACCCAAACAACTCCAGTATCTGTTAGTTGGGGGAGAATGGCTTTTTGAATGAGGAGTCGAAAGTCAGGCAGACTAGCTTCTTCATTTAGTTGGCAATTTATCGATTGCCCGGTATTCTCGCCCTCGTCAAATGTTTCTATACTGACGCCTTGGAGGAAACGCTCGATTTGATCTTGAAGAATTTGGATCTCAGGCTGAATTGTTGACTTGACCCAATTTGCTTCCGCCCGAGCTTTTAGTACGTCTAGATTCTTTCGAAAAATCGGTAGCTTCTCGGGCTTTGTATGTTTAACCTCGTTAGTGAGAATAATGAGTGAGTTATCACCATTGCTTTTGAAACCACAGTCAGCTTGAAACTGTGCAGCCATTACTGCTAGCTCGAGGCTAGCCGTCTCCCAACCCTCTTCCGGGACAGATTGCTTAATCAATCTCTGCCCGAGCTCTAGGTACGGGTCTAGAAAGCTAGCAACAAATCCATCTCGATTCAGTGCAAACCCGGCTTGCAACTCTCCAGTCTCTGGACGCAATCTCTCAATAGTGTCGGAGGCTTGTTGGCGTAGTCGAACCATGTCTGCCGACTCAATCAAGGGTTCGGCCAACTTTTCAGTTTCCAGCCGTGGGCGTCCGACCCAGGTGGTCTTGGACTCCGCCCAGCGACCGCTCAATACCTTGCTACCAGCGTCGGTTAGGGTTGCATCGGTCTGACTAAGACGGGCAATGGCTTCCGGTTCAAATCCGCAATCTTGCTCGAACCGAGCACTAATGACTATTAGATCAAATCGAGCCTGCTCTTGACCTTCCGGAGCAACTTTTTCAACAGTGGCTTGGCCGAGCTCCAGGTACGGGTTAAGATACCTTTCAACAAATGAGCTCCGAGGCATTACCGTTGTTTGACCTTCCTCTGTAATATGTGCTACCTCCGCTTTTAGTAGCGCGTTGATTGTGATGTACGCCTCGCTGCGTAATAACGCCATTTCTTCAGACTCGACTAGTCGTTCGACTCGCTCCTCGTCTTTTTCGCTGTCCGCCTCATTTACAGTCTCGCTAAGCGGTTCTTGCTCGTCAGTAGGTGGCGCTTTAAAGTTTATATCTTTGTCGTTTAGTCCGTTTTCTGGTTCCATAGTTTGACCTTAAGCCGAATTTATTAATTGCGCCAGGGTGCCGATATCTGGTAGATTGGAATTATCCATGGGGCTGTTTGGGGGGCGCAAAAAACAGAACAATTGGGCGATAAGTCTCGACATCGGGACGGAGTTTGTGAAAGCCCTGGTTTTTGAGGTGATTGAAGGTGAGGGCCATATCCGAGGAGTTGGCCGAGCCAGACAGAGACTATCAGACATGCAGGGCGGTGGTATTACAGATATCCACGGAGTAGCGCAAAACTGTGAGAAAGCGATTGAACAGGCAGCGACCCAGGCCCAATTTTTACCAGATAAAGCGATTGTTGGTATAGCCGGAGAGCTCGTTAAGGGAGCAACAACAACTGTGAAAGTTACTCGTCAAAAACCTCAGACTCAGATCCAAGTCTCTGAGTTGCAGGATATTGTTAATCAAGTTCAAGCTCAGGCTTTTACTCAAGCTCGCAAGGAACTAGCGGAAGAAACTGGGTTGGAAGAGATAGATATTCAGTTAGTTAACGCTGCAATAGTTTCGGTTGTTATCGACGGCTATAAAGTTTCGAATCCGATGAGCTACCAAGGTAAGGAGCTTTCAGTGGGAGTCTACAATGCTTTTGCGCCGATTGTACAGTTTGGAGCACTGGAAACTGTTGTTCGGGAGTTAAATCTGGAGTTACTGGCGATAGCCGCTGAGCCATATGCAGTTGCTCGTTGTTTAAATGAAGAATCTACAGACTTTGCGGCTACTTTTATCGATATCGGTGGCGGAACAACAGACATCGCCGTAGTCAGAAACGGTGGTGTCGACGGAACGAAAATGTTTGCCATTGGAGGTAGGGCTTTTACAAAACGAGTCGCGGCCGTACTAGGAGAGACCTTTCAAGCGGCCGAAGAGGCTAAGATTGCATATTCAAGCGGTAAGTTAGATAAAGAAAAAGCCGAGCTGGTTCGCCACGCTCTTAAAAATGATACTCAGGTTTGGTTATCGGCATTACAAATTTCGTTGGAAGATTTTGGTGAGGGAGATCTGTTACCTTCAAAAATTTTACTCTGTGGAGGAGGCAGTAATCTACCAGAGATTAAAGAAGTTTTGTCTGACAGGGAGTGGTCAAAAGACTTACCTTTTGCTCGGGCACCTGAGGTTCAATTCATAAAACCAAACGACGTAGCTAATATGGTTGATGAAACAAAAACCCTCCAAGATATATCACAAGTTACTCCGATGGCTTTAGGAAATGTTGCCTTAGACTTGATTGGCCAAACGAGTATGCTAGAGACACTGATGAAAAAAGCCCTTTCCGGAGTGAAGCAATAAGATGAAACCAATCTACTTAGAACCAGACGAAGAGATTACTTCTATTATTGATCGACTCTCTAAAGTCGAAGGATCAAAGATTGCAGTTGTGGTGCCAAAAAATAGCACCATGTTTCAAAGTTTGGTTAATTTAAAGTTACTTGCTCGCCAGGCTCAAAAACTTGGTAAAGAAGTAGCGATTATTTCAAATAACAAAGTTGGCTCCCGTTTAGCTAAACAGGTGGGGTTAGAAACTTACGCTAGCTTAGGAACATTAGGTAACGCTCCGTCAGCTACTCCCCTAGCAAGTCCAGCACTACCATCCGAGCCTGCCGGAGCCGATGTCTTGCCTGATGGCACACCTGTACATCGTTACTCACCAGAGACGGGGCAATTAGCAACAAATGAAGAAACTCCGGCAGAAGAGAGCGGCTCTGACGAAACCAAGGAGCCCGAAGTTGCAGACAAACCAGAGCCTATCCAAGAAGTTCAGGCCAAAGACGAGGCTAAACAACCCAAGGTTATAGAAGAGCCAAAAGTTGCCGCTCCTGCACCAGTTCGGGACATGCCTGTTTCTTCAGCTCCCGTAGGTTTACCTCCTATAGTCTCGCGAGGAATCCAAACTCATCACGAATTTATCTTTCCTTGGAAATCAGCGATTGCTGCCATAACAATGGTTCTAATAGCCGTAGTTATTACCTTTCTCTTTCTACCAAAGGCAACGGTGACGCTAACTTTTCCGGCAAAACTTTTAAGCGAAACTTCCACTCTTTCGGCTAAAACCGACACTAGCAGTGGAGAGGGAGTAATTACCGGTAACCTTATTACGGTAGAAAAAACGAGTACTAAAGAGATTACCGCTACCGGGAAAAAGGATGTTGGTACAAAAGCAACAGGTACCATTAGCGTGAAAAACTGCGAAGATACCAATAGCCACGTCTTAGCTGCTGGAACGAAGGCTACTTCTGGAGGCAAGGCTTTTATTACTGCCTCGACAGTTACTATTCCTGCTGGACAATTTAGCGGTGGGGGGACAGTTTGTAATTCTACGACGGTATCTGTGAGTATTAGCGCCCTTGATGCTGGCGAAACCTATAATCTGTCAAGCGCAACCTTTGCCCTCGCAGGATTAGCTAGCCGGATTTCTGGAACGGGTTCAACATCAGGAGGTACCACTAAGCAGATTACTGTTCTATCACAAGATGATGTTAACAAGGCTTATACAGATATTAAAACCCAGCTACTCCAGGACGGAACTAGCGAGCTTAAGGGGAAGACTGGCTCCCAAACAGTACTCGATGAGGCTATAAAATCTACGGTTGTTGAGCAAAAAGTAGACAAAGAAGTTGGGGCCCAAGTTGATAAAGCCACCGCATCAATGACACTAGATCTCTACACGATAGCTTTCGATCAATCTGCCGTGGAGGCAGCCTCTAAAGATAAATTGACAGCTAAACTCGAAGCAAACCAAGAGCTGATAGTTCCGAGTGACAAAAAACCAACATTTGTTTTTAAAGAAATAACAGATGACAAGACAACTCTCAGTCTCGACGTCACCTCATCGGGATTTGCAGCGCCAACAATTGACAAAACCGTTGTTGCCTCACAAGTTAAAAATAAATCTGTTCCCAAAGCCGAAAGTTTTCTCAAAGATAAATACCAAACAAATGATGTTAAAGTTGAGATTATTCCAGGTTGGTGGTTAAAGCGCTTGCCGATTTTATCTCAAGCCATTACTATCGAATACGGCTTTGATGAAGCCACCCCCACCCCTTAATGCGATACTTAGGATTAGATATTGGTGCTCGTTCTATTGGTGTAGCGGTCGGTGAGCTGATCGCAAGCGAATTAATGACTCTCCGATCTGGTAAAGATAAAAGTTTTTACGAACAACCAGAATTGTCTTTTGAACCAATAGCAAAGTTAATAGTTCAGGAAGAAGCTGATGCGATCGTTGTGGGATTACCAGTCAATGAAGACGGCACTCTAAGTCCTGAAGCAAAAAAAGTTCAAGTATACGCAGACAAGTTAAGCAAGCAACTAGATAAAACGATCCATTTTGTTAATGAGACTCTCTCAAGTTTCATGGCTTCAGATATACTCGAAAGCCAAGGTCTAAGTATCGAGGAGGCCAAATTGCGTGAGCATCAGTTAGCAGCGCAACTAATCCTACAGCAGTTTATTGAAGAGAATGCTGGTTCTTAAACGTATTGCCTTGGGGTTGTTGGGGCTACTTATTGTCCTATCTATTATCTTTATTGTTTTATTAGCACCAAAAAATAAGGAATCTACCGAAAAAGTGGATTTTGTTGTGGCGGCTAACCAACGCTCAGCCGAAATTTCACAAAATCTTGAAAAGTCCGGGGTGATAAAAAATGGATTTTCTTTTTATCTCTACCTTAAACTGATTAACGGTAAAATTTTACCGGGGACCTACGAACTTTCAGCTAGCCAGTCGGCTTCTGATATTGCCGGACAGCTTGCCAGCGGAAGGTTTAAAGTTGCAAAAATTACCATTATCGAGGGTTGGAGAGCGAGCCAGATGGAGGATTATCTTGTAAAAGAAAAGAATTTAACTCAATTGGTAGGCTTTACTAAGCTGGCCCAACCAGATGAAGGCTACCTTTTCCCAGACACTTACGAAGTCAAAATTGACGTTACAAGTGCTGAGCTAATTAAACTAATGCGCGAAACTTTCGATAAGAAAACCAAAGATCTAAGGATTACTCCTGAAACAGTTATTCTTGCTTCTATAGTGGAACGCGAAGCCCAGGGAGAAGAAGATCGTTCACTTATTGCTGGAGTCTATGCCAACCGGGTTAAGCAGGGAATTAGACTTGAGGCCGATCCTACTATCCAGTACGCCAAGGGTAACTGGGCGGCGGTGACACTAGCTGAGTACAAGTCAATAATCTCACCTTACAATACCTACCTAAACGATAGCTGGCCTCCAGGACCTATTTGTAGTCCAGGACTTAAAAGCTTAGAAGCTGCAGCCAAACCTGCAACACATGATTATATATACTTCTTTCATGCTAAGGGTCAAACATATTTTTCTAAAACCTACGCCGAACACCAAGCTAAGGTTCGTCAGTATTTTTAACTAATGGTTCGCACTAGGCGATCATTAGGTAGGAGCCCCTCATTCCTAATATTCTTTGTTGTCGCCCTGGTATTAGCGGTAGTAATTCGTGGTCAATATGTAGACTATTACAAAGGTCTTGAGCTGCCTTCTGGTAGCCTAACTCTAAAGACAAAATTGCCAGAGAAACCTACACCTGCTACTCCGGCAGTTGCGGAAAAACCACCAGTCACCCTTCCGCTTAAAGTACCTTTTACAACTCAAGCTCCGTTTGCACTTTGGGATCCTTTACACGAAGAAGCTTGCGAAGAAGCAAGTCTGTTGATGGTTTACTACTACCGAACAGGTCAAAAGTTTAACTCGCCGTTGGAAGCCGATACGGAAATCAAAAAGCTGGTCGCCTGGGAAGAAAGTAATGGCTACAAAGTCGATCTAACGGTGAAGGAACTCGTGGCAGTTGCCGGAAAGTATATGAAGCTAAAAACCGGCCGAGTAATAGTTGGCCCGACCGTAGACCAGCTTAAAGCCGAGCTAATGGCCGGCCGGCCGGTTATCGTTCCGGCCGCTGGACGGGAGCTTCATAACCCCAATTTCACCGCCCCCGGCCCAATTTACCATATGTTAGTCCTCAAGAGTTACGACGAAACTGGCTTTATTGTCAACGATCCAGGCACCCGCCGCGGCGAAAACTACCATTATGGGTTTAAAACCATAATGGACGCCATGCACGACTGGGATCCGGACAATATCCTCAACGGCCAAAAAGCGGTGGTGGTTTTTGATTGACTAAGGTTAACCATTCTCTTGCAATTATTGTAGTAACACATAACAATAATTGTATGGAAAAGACACCTGGCCCAAAACCAAGAACGAATGTATTCGGTTTTTTTGATGAAACGGGTGTGCTTCATACCCCAACTACTGACAAGGTATTTGCTTTGGGCTTATTGGTTTGTCAGCAACCACGGGAGCTACATAGATCTATCGTTGCCTATAAAAATAGTCAGCGTTATTTTAAAGAATTCAAGTTTACCGATATCAGAGATAATAATCTAGGTTTGTACAGAGGATTTATCGATCTAGTATTCGGGGGAACGAACAATCGTTTTATTTCAATCGTCTATGACAAGCAGTTGCTGAATATGAGCGATTACAACCACGATCACGAACGAGCTTACAGTATGCTAGCCGCCCAAGTTATTTCTCATGCCCTAGGTATAGGTCGAACCGCTGAAACTGAATATATTGCCATTCTAGCTGACGATATCTCTACAAGCAAAAGCGATCGGTTCGAAAAAATTGTTAAAGATAAGGTTCATCAGAAACTGCGACGAAACGCCGTTTTTGGGATCGCGCGGCTAGAGTCTCACGCCATTTCCGAGATTCAACTTTGTGATGTGCTAGTCGGAACGGTTGCTTATGCTTTTAAAGTCAAATACGGGGTAGTTAAAGGTGAGGGTGCTAAACTGGGTATCGTCAAACACCTACAGAAGCGTCTAGGCCTTGGCCGCTTATCGCAAACTTTTCAAAAACGGCTCAAGGGGGGAATTTACTTTTCAGTTGAGGAGTATGACAACAAAAAATAGATGGCGCTTTGGGTCCGACGGCCATCGAAGGCCAACCCACGCATTCCATCTACCTTAAATATAAGGTATCTCAAAGAACGTCCGTTGTCAACGATCCCGTTACTCGCCGCGGCGAGAATTATCATTATGGGTTTAAACCCATAATGGACGCCATGCACGATTGGGACCCGGACAATATCCTAAACGGCCAAAAAGCCGTTATCGTTTTTGATTGGTAAAGACCTAAAGAAGATCTACAAGACTATCTGCTAGTGTCGAGATATTCACATTTCAGGTATAATCTATCCAAGATGCACAATTGGTCGGTGGATGAAAAAGCTTTGCAAAAATATCCGGAAAAGTTCCAGAGATGGCGGCTGGAGCAACTCATTAATTTCGGCCTGGATGGAGAGAAGCTGGACACAGTGGAATTGAAAAAAGTCCTACCACATCTGGTGATTGATCCAGCTAAGAAGCGCTATCTCCAATTTTTGTTGTCACCCAGATGATTTCGACAATTTTGACCGAGCGCCAGAAGCAGTTTCTGCGCTTATTGGCGAAACAGAAAAACCTTGTAAGTCAATTCTATCTCTCGGGTGGAACAGCTTTGACGGAGTATTACATCCCTTATCGCTACTCGGAGGATTTAGATTTCTTCAGTCTAGAGCCCGTAGATACTGAAGCTATTGCGGTTTTTCTACGCTCGATAAAAGACCAGCTTGGATACGAAAAAGTTGAGAGTAACACGAGCTTTAACCGAAACTTGTTTTTCCTTAGCTTTGCCGACGAGAAACTCAAAACTGAATTCACCTACTTTCCCTTCCCGCCAATTGAAGAACCGGCATTAAAGGACGCAATTCGGATCGACAGCCTAATTGATATTGCGACCAACAAACTTTTTACTATCTACCAAAACCCTCGCGCTCGCGATTTTACCGATCTATTTATGATCTGTCGCAAAGAAAACTTTGAGATCAACGATTTAGTTAAAAAAGCGCGAGCCAAATTCGATTGGCAGATTGACCCAATCAAGCTAGGTAGCCAGTTTTTGCTGGTCAAGGAGCTAAAAGACTACCCGCGATTAATTGAAAAACTCAAGCCAAGTGAATGGGAGAAGTTTTTCCTCAACGAAGCACGGAAGCTCGGTTCAGAGATCGTCAACTGAGTTACTCAATCACCTAGTTAGGGCGATACACGACCGAAATTCTAAGAATATCTTAAACAGCCAAAAAGCCGTTACCGTTTTTGATTAAGCAGTTTATAAAAACAACCCACCGTCTTTGCGACGGTGGGCGTTGTAGAACTTCATTGTCCTACTCTCGTTGCATTGGAAAGAGAGACGCAAGACGACTGAGCTGGATCTCGGTGGATGCTAGTCTCGGGAAGTTGCGAATGACCTTGACTCCTTGAATCCTGAGGTACATTCCAAGCTGAGATGCCTCGGCTTGACTGAGTGAGAACTGAAACTTTGGTCGTTCAGACCTTCGGTCGAGTACCTCTCTCGGAGATTGCCGACCAACAACCCTAGTGGGCCAAATACAGACTGTTGTACCGTTGCCGGTTTCGATACATTCTGCTCCCCAACCGCCTTTCGGCAGTGGGGTTCGCCAGCCAGTACGACCAATATCCATAATCTGAACGACCAGACGTCGCGCCCTCTCCAACTCGGCTCCGTGTTTGGCGAGGTATCTTCCTGCCGTCCCGTCGGTTTCGCGAATCAAGGCGAGTAGCAGGTGTTCAACACCCACAACCTTGTCGTTCAGTTGCTCCGCTTCGTCGAACGCATAATCGACTACTCGCTTTGCCCGGGGAGTAAGAATTGGAACAGATATGTAGCCCGATTCTGCATGGGGCATATTTTGGACTATATCCGCAATGAGCATATCCGGATTAACGCCCATCTCCCGCAGTATCTTGGCCGGTGCACCCTCCTTGTTTTTAAGTAGCCCAAGAAGTTGGTGCTCAGTGCTGACGAAGCCTCCAGAGGACTCTTTTGCCTCCTCAGTGGCGTGGGTGTGTACGTCTCGGAACTCTACCGTTATCCGAATATTAGCAAAAGACATCACGACCTCCCGCACTTGCTTAACTCCCCAATGGAACTGTCCCAAAGATGTTTATGTACAAGCGCTATTTCGTAAGGGTAGTTTAGCAAAAGCTACCCACCTCCACAAGGAGTGGGAGGCGGATATAACCCAATTGTCGACAGCTTGTCTTTTTACGGCTACAGCAAGTAATGCAATTACCTCTGTTGAAATCGAGGCAGTTTCCAATACAATGCTAACACGATGTTAAACCGATTTTGGGGTGCATTTTCGCATGACGTGGGAATAGATTTGGGTACTGCTAATACCCTTGTTTATGTACGTGGCAAGGGGATTGTTATCAACGAACCTTCAGTTGTGGCAATTAACCAAAGAACAAAACAAATTCTAGCCATTGGTACTGAGGCTCAGGTGATGGTTGGTAAAACACCAGCCCACATTGTTGCTACCCGTCCATTAGTTGACGGAGTAGTATCGGATTTCGAAGTAACTGAGCAGATGCTTCGATACTTTATAGAACGAGTTCATAAAGAACGTTTTTCCCTCTTACCGCGTCCAAGAGTTGTCATTGGTGTTCCTTACGGTGTTACTGAGGTAGAACGTCGTGCGGCAGAAGAAGCGGCTCTTAACGCTGGTGCCAGACAAGCCTTTCTAATCGAAGAACCTGTGGCAGCTGCTATTGGTGCTCGTTTACCTATCCAGGAAGCGACCGGAAGCATGATTGTAGATATCGGCGGCGGTACTACTGAGGTGGCGGTAATTTCGATGGGTGGAATCGTTGCTTCGCGTTCAATTCGGGTTGCAGGTGATGAGATGAACCAGGATATCATAAATTACGCTCGTGATAACTTCAATTTATTATTAGGTGAACGAACCGCCGAACAGATTAAAATTGATATTGGATCGGCTTGTCCACTCAAAGAACCGCTGGAGAGACCGATGCGCGGTCGTGATCTAGTTTCGGGGCTACCTCACCAAGTTATGATAAATGACGAACAAGTACGCCAGGCGCTCTATAAATCTACGATGATCATTGTAGATGCGGTTAAATCCACTATCGAAGAGACTCCACCTGAGCTAGTGGCAGATATTATGGAAAGAGGAATTGTTCTAGCTGGTGGTGGAGCACTCTTAAAAGGGCTGGATGTTTTAATTTCTCAAGCTACCCAAACAAAAGTATATATTGCCGATGATCCGTTAACTTGTGTTGCGCGTGGGACTGGTGTGGTGCTAGAAGATCTCGAGACTTTAGAAAGCGTCCTTCTAAGTAGTGCCCTTAGATGATCCGACTTCCGCGTTGGAACTATAGGGTAATAATTCTAGTAGCGGTTGTTTTATTGTTGATAGCTAGTCAGTTTAGATTTTTTAGCCCAATACGGGACCTAACACGTCGGGCTATTGGTGCACCGGCTAGTATGTTCGACTCCCTAGCAAATAGGTTGAGTGCCTCGGCTCGTATCTTGTTTGCTATCAATGATCTTTCAAAGGAAAACGCAGAGTTACGGCTACAGAACTCAACTCTTGAGGCTGAACTAGCCAAACTAAAATCTGTTCAAGGTGAGAACGAGACTCTTCGTCAGGATTTAAGTTTCAAAACTAGCCGTAGCGATCTTCATCTAACCCCCGCTGAAGTATTAACGTTTTCTCCCTCAGGATTATATCAAGCGTTTACTATTAATCGTGGGTCCAGAGATGGTATCAAAGAAAACCAAGCAGTAGTTTCGAACGGGTTTCTTATTGGAAAAATACATTCGATTGCAGAGTCAACTGCTGAGGTCTGGTTAATTACTAATCGGAACCTACTTACCCCGGTTGTTTTAACCGGAAGTCAGACGATTGGTCTACTTTCCGGTGGTATTCGAGGGCTAGTCGTAGAAAACATCCCATTAGACACTAAGGTCGCTATCGGCGAGTCAGTTGTCACCTCGTCTTTAGAGGGCATTTACCCATCCGGAATTGCCATAGGTGGCGTCGAAGAGATAATTTCTTCAAAGGAAGAGATCTTCCTTACATTAAGAATTAGCACCCCTACCAAGTTCGGAGATTTAACGGTTGTTTATGTTGTAAGCTCATGAGGTGGTTATGGTTACTAATAATAGTCGGGCTAACACTTGGACCGTTTGGACATCTCTCGCAATCTCATCCGTTCACACCCAACCTATTGATAGTTTTTTTATGGGCAATCAGTTGGTTTAATGCCCGTAGTCAGACACTCGCTCTGGCGATTGTCGGGGGCCTTTTAATAGACCTAGTTGGCTGGAACTGGTTTGGGATCTGGACCGTAAGCGCCGTTGCGGTAGTTCTAATAATTAATGCTCTTAAAGGACGGCTTCTAGAGGCTGGTTCGATTCTCCACGCCCTGCTAGCCTTAGCTATAGTTTCGCTTGTTGCGCCATTCTTGCTATCAGTAGCGACCCAAGGATTTGCCATTAAAGAAATCGGGCTTGTCATATTAGGCAATGTAACTCTCGGTGCAGTAGTCTATTATCTTTTAGCTATGAGACTAAGTTTATTCCAAAGATGGGCCGGCAGACGGATCGGGTAGATTTGGAGCCGGTGCGCCGGATCCTAAAGATTATTTGGCTCCCATTTAGCTGGGCCTCGGCATGGTTTAGGGTGTCAAAGATTAGGTCTACTGATTCAGGAATCTTTGACCCATACATTCCTCTTGGTTCGTTAAAAACCTTAGAGGGTGATTACGAGGGTGTTAGTGATACGCTGGCTAATAGCGAGGTGCTCGAATCGAGCGTTCAACCTAAGAGGCCGTTCTTTATTCTAAAGTCTGTAGCATTTTTGGTTGCCGCTCTTTTTGCATTTCGTCTGATATCACTTCAGATTACTCAGGGACAGGAAAACTATCGCTTAGCTGAAGGTAATCGTTTAAAAACAGAACTAATTTCTGCTCCAAGAGGCTTGATATATGATCGTAACGGTGTAGCTCTAGTTCAAAATACACCAAGCTTTTCGCTAATACTCCGTCCCAGTGAGCTACCAAAGAAGAAGGCTGAGAGACAGATATATCTAGAAGACTTGGCGCACCTACTCTCTCTCGATCGGGCTAATTTGGAGTCCACAGTTAGCTCACAGGCTAGTCGTGATTTCATAACCCTCCTAGATGGTCTTAATCGCGACCAGTCGTTGTCTCTTGAACTAAAAACACACGGCTGGGGCGCCGTCGAACTGGTTAAACAGCCAACTCGCTTATACGGCAATTTAGCGTCGCTAGGAAATTTGCTTGGATATATTGGCAAGGTTGACTCAGAAGATATTAAGAAACGTCCCAATCTTCTTCCGACGAGCTATGTGGGCAAATCTGGCGTAGAGAGTGCCTACGATGACATTTTGCAAGGTATTCCTGGTCAGGATATTTCAGAAGTAGATTCGCTCGGTCGCTCCGTTCGAACGGTTGGAAATATGCCTCCAATTTCTGGAAACTCTTTGATTCTTGGTCTTGATGCGTCAATCCAGCAGGTTACCGCTACAGCACTACAAGAGTCGATCGCAAAATCAGGCGCAACAAATGGAGCTGCTGTCGCAATGGACGTAAATACTGGAGACATCCTCTCTATGGTCAGTCTGCCAACTTTTGACAACAATCTTTTTTCGCCACTTACCGACTCTGCAGCCAGGCAGAGCGTTCTCCAAGATCCTGGTTCGCCGCTAATTAACCGAGCAATCTCCGGCCAGTATCCGTCCGGCTCTACCGTTAAACCCTTCGTTGCTACTGCCGGACTAGCTAGTGGTGTTATTAACGCCAACACCAAGATAGATACCTCTGCGGGAAAGATTGAGGTTGGTCAGTGGACCTTTCATGACTGGAAAACTCACGGGGTAAGTGATGTAAAACAAGCCATAGCTGAAAGTAACAACATTTTCTTTTACTCAGTAGGTGGTGGGTACAAGCAGATCACAGGCCTAGGAGCTGATAGGTTAGGTTCTTGGCTAGCTAAATTTGGGTTTGGACAAGAAACTGGAATCGACATTCCTGGCGAACAAGACGGACTGGTTCCGACCCCTGACTGGAAGAAAAAAGTTAAAAAAGAGTCTTGGTACATTGGAGATACTTATAATCTTTCGATCGGACAGGGAGATTTCTTGGTAACACCGCTTCAAATTGTTAGGGCTACAGCGGTAGTGGCTAATGGCGGGAAATTAATTACGCCTCGGTTAGTTAAATCTTCTTTTTCAATCGGCTCCGGGCAAAAAGATTACCCGGTCAAGATAACTCGAGATAACGTTGCCGACAGCTCAATTCTCCAGACAGTTCGAGATGGTATGAGACAGGCCGTTATTAGTGGTTCAGCCCGCTCGCTTAACGATCTAGGCGTTCAAGTTGCTGCCAAAACTGGTACAGCCCAGTTTGATCTAGCGAAAAATAAAACTCACTCCTGGTTCATTGCTTTTGCGCCGTATAATAACCCACAAATTGCAATCTCAGTGATCGTTGAGGGCGGCGGAGAGGGATACGCAGTAGCGGCGCCTGTGGCCAAGAATATGATTGAAGCGTACTTTAAGCTGCCATTGAGCCCAATCGTCCCAGCGCCATAATTCTTGTGTTTGTGTATTTCTACAATTTAGTGTCAGGGTGCCAGCTGGTTTTAGGCTAAAGCTAGACTTGAACTGAGGGTTTGATTGTAAGAATATACTAAGTATGTCACCAAAGCTTTTTGAACAACTTTTCGAACAGATAAAGCGAGTTATTACAAAACCCATAGCACTTTCTGATGAGCGTGGAGTAATCTACAAGAACTTTTCAGACTTCGGTAGCCAAAAACAACTAACCTTTCGAGGTGGTTCGGGATCCGAGAATCATCCTGTGGTGATATCTAGCGAAGCTAAGCACTCTCTTGGTGTGGAAGGTGATGACAACTGCCAGGCAATCCCAATCTCTCTCGAAGGCAAGTTACTGGTTGTGGTTGTTGTTAAGGTTCCGTCTGAAGATACCCAGACAACCCAGATTATTAATAGCCTTGCCGAGCTTATTGTTCAGCAGTTCATCTTAACTCACAAGCCTAAGCCTGATGCGGTTGACCTACTCTTAACCAGAGTAGCTTTCCGTCCACAAACGCTTGATCCAGAAGAACTCTCCGAGCAGATGACTGCGTTAGGATTTCGTTTGGATTTGCCACGCGTGGCTGTTACCTTTGAGCTTAAAGGTTTCTGGGACAACTACCTCCAGACCCTTGGCTCACCTCTGGGGGAGAAAGAGGGCTTGATAGAGGCGAAAAAACGCGATCTCAACCAATCTCTGACGAGCTTCTTTACGAAAAACCAAGACAATCTAGTTGGGTTTATTGGTAAAGATACCTTCCTGATCCTGAAAGATCTTCGAGACACTGACTACGCTCGGTTCTGTCAGCTTTTGTCTAGGCACTACAGCGAAATTACGGCCCCGTTAAAAAATGTCCATATTACTGAGGTGACAGTCGGTATCGGTTCACCGGCCTCAACTCCAAGCGGTCTGATTCGTTCAGCTCAAGAGGCCCTACAGGTGCTTAAAATTGGTCAAAAAATTATTGGCAGTAACCAAACTCATCGCTTTGACTCCTTAGGGGTTTTACCGTTGTTGTTGATGGGCAACGACCAGCAAAAAAAGGAATTCTCTTCCAAACTGTTTTCCTCGCTGGAAGATGAACAACTAGCAGATACACTTGAGGCATTCATTACCCAGGATCTAAATCTCACCCAGGCAGCGACGAAACTTAAGATTCACCGTAATACTGTTATCTACCGCCTAGATCGTATCCAGGAGAAATTAGGTAAGGATCCTCGTAAGTTTACCGATGCCGTTGAGCTCTACCTAGCTTCGCTGTTTGCCAAGTTGTTTGGCTAAACTACCAAAAGACCCGGGCATTTTAGGAGGCCTTTTTTCTCCTTATGCTCGAGTACTTCTGGTGAATTAGCCACCCTCTGTCACCCTCCAGTGAGCGATCTACTCGGCCTCGTTTAGAATTCGCGCCGATCCCGAAGGCTCTTCTAAATAGCTCGGGGCAGAGGATAGAAGGAGCAAACAATAAAAAGTACAGTTTAAATTTGCCAGAATGCCACCAAAAGTCATTAGCAAATATGACTAAGAAGTTCTGCTAGGCGAGTCTCTTATTAACAATTTCTACCATCTCATCCGGGGTGTGGTAGGATTTAACAAGGTAGTCGACTGCTCCAAGCGAAAAAGCCAGCTGTTTATCTGAGTCAGATTGCTCGCTACCTAGGTTAGTCAATACAATTACTGGAATATCTCTAGTGTCTAGATTTCTTTTAAGTCGTCGCAGGACTTCGAATCCGTTAATGCCAGGCAGAAGAATATCTAATAAAATCAAGTCTGCTCCGAGATCGGCTTTTTTTAGAGCCTCGTTACCGTCCCTAGCAATCTCTAGTTTGAAATCTTCTTCACTGAAACGTTCTTGATACAGATCAATTAAAAGTGGCTCATCCTCTACTAATAAAACTTTTTTTGTTTTCACTTTTTACTCCTTTTAGTTTGTTCTAACGGGAAGGTAATGGCAAAATGTGTTCCTTTACCCACCCGACTTTTGACTGTAATGGTTCCATTCTGTTTTTCAACAAAGGATTTCACAATATACAAACCCAAACCTGCACCTTGCTCCCGTGACTGCTCTGGACGATGGGCACGATGAAATTTCTCAAAGATTTCTTCAATGTTTTTAGTTCCGATACCAATACCGGTATCTCGAATATTTACCGTTAGTTGAGCTTCGCTGCCTTGCCGATTTTCTGAGTTCTCCATCCAAATTTTAATTGCACCCTGCTCGGTATATTTCGTGGCGTTATCTATTAGATTGGCAAATATCTGCTCAGTTCGTTCTGGATCAAGTCGGACATTGTCCCGAAGCTTATTAGTAGTTAGAGAGAGTGTCACTCCTTTAGCAGCAGCCTTGGGCTTGAAGTCACGTACCACTTTCTTAAGTATCGGGAACAGGTGGATGCTACTTGGTTTGAATTGGATTCGGTCCTGGTCTATTTGATTTACTCGGAGCAAGTCCTCGGCCAGGCGACCTAAGCGGTTGCTGGCTTTTGTTGCTTGAGAAAGGTAAGAAATTTGTTTTTCGGTTAGATTGTCACTTTTACGTTCAAGTAGATTGAGATAACCCTTGATAGCTGTCAGAGGGGTTCGCAACTCATGAGTAGAGATCGAGATAAACTCATTTTTTTTCTGTTCGAGACTTTTTTTGTGAGAAATATCACGAGCAACTAGTACGGCTTGCTCGAAAGTGCCAGCACGGTTTTTGTAGATAGTTACTAGACAGCTAACCCATCGCTTTTCACCGTCCTTGGTAAGAATCTCAAAATCCGCGCTGACGTGTCTTGGTTCTGAGCCGTTTGTTTCCCCTGCGAGAAGTGTTAGCCAGTCGAGCTGGTTAGTACGGCGAAACACCTGCTCGAAGGGGCGATTAATTGCCTCTGAAGCACGAAACCCAGTTAAGCGGTGCATCGATCGGTTCCACATCGCTACACGTAATGTGCCGTCTGTCATCACCATCCCTTCTCCTAGCTGACTGGTGAGGTTGGTTATCTTTGTGACTTGTTGCTGGTAGTTCAGATCTAGCTGGCTATTCTTTAGCCTCAATCCCAAGACCTGTCGAACAACTTCAAAAACGCGACTTGTTTCACTAGATATTGGTCGGCTACTTACAGAGAGAAGGTAGTAGTATTGACCGTCAAACTCCCCTAAAGCCATTACATGGCAGTTGGTCATTTGTTTCTGGTTTATCTGGAGCGCTGTTGGTGAGCTTCTATTAAAGTAGTAGTGATTAGGTTTAGAGACTCGTTGTATGGCTTTGGTCTCAATACAATGCAAGGCTTTTTTAGGTGACATATTTGTTGCTGCAATCTGGTTGCCTCGCGCTCCAACCCCCCAGATAATTACCCCTTCACAGCGAGTAATCTTTGGTAGGAAAACACAGAGCTGAGCAAACAGTTGTGGTAGAGTGACAGACTCATTACTAATTACACCAAGTAGCTCCAGGCGGAGAGCTTTCTGATCAAAAGCAGCTTCCGGCAAGATATATAGACGTGACAGTAATTTTTCCCACGAAGGCAAAGTCGGTAGTCGAACAAAACGGCGATCTTCAGTCATGGAACTAGTATACAGTCTTCGATTCATTGGTTTGATGTGGGTATCCTCTCATATTTACCACAACCCTGTTATTTTTTTGTCATTTCCTACAAAAACCCTGTTCACTCTTGACAGAATTTGAGGTGTTGCTAAACTCTTTGTATCAGCTGAAGTTGATATTTAAGTTTCTGCTGGATCACAGCGTAACTTTAGCAGATACCCAGTCTAAGAAGAAAACTATCTAAAATAAATTCAACACAAAGCGCCAGGACTGGCTCCAACAGAAAGTTAAGTAATATTTTTTATAAAAACTATGCCTAAAAAAGATATCCTAATTACCGAAGAAGGTTTAGAGAAACTGAAAGAAGAGCTTACTGAGCTCATGACGGTTCGACGTCCAGAAGTGATCAACCGTATTAAAGGGGCAAAAGAACTCGGTGACTTATCAGAAAATGCCGAATACTCAGCCGCTAAGGAAGAGCAGTCGTTTGTTGAGGGGAGAATTCAGGAAGTTGAAGAAATAATTAAACACGCCAAAATCGTTTCTTCCGCTTCTGACTGCAACGGCAGTATCGGAATCGGCTGTGTCGTCACAGTTCTAGTTGATGGCGATGAAGATAAGTTTGAGTTGGTTGGCCCAACCGAGTCTGATCCAGCCAAAGGTAAGATCTCTGTTGATTCACCGGTTGGTAAAGCATTACTTGGCCACAAAGCTAAAGATACCGTTTCCGTTGAGACACCTGACGGCAAGATTCAGTACAAAATCGTTTCCGTCGACTAGGTTGTGCCCATAAGCTAAACTATTAAATAAGTAAATTCTAGAAACTATCCCGCCACTTTCTGAAATATCTCATTGGGAGTTCGGTAGTTCAAGCCCTTCCTGGGTCGGTTGTTTAAGCGCTCT
>JANLIQ010000014.1 GCA_024654065.1 Candidatus Berkelbacteria bacterium
TGAGCGCCAGATCGATTGATTAGCCAACCAAATTACTTTACAATATGGGACACAACTAACCGTTGACAAATGACACCAGCATTATTACGACAACAAAAATTATCCGCTCAGTTAGCCGCGACCGAACCAAAAGTTCGAGCGATTTATGTTGCAACTTACATTCCTCGCGAATGTGGTATCGCAACTTTTACAAAAGATTTAACAAATGCCATAAACGTTTTGAATCCTCATCGTTTAGCAGATATCGTAGCGCTTGATGATGAGTCGCTTGGTGGTGAACGTCTCAATTACCCCTGGGAGGTTAAATACAAGATTGATCAAAAGAGTTTAAAAAGTTTCTTAGATGCGGCCGATTATATCAATCAATCTGGAGCAGAAATTGTGAGTATCCAACACGAATTCGGTATTTTTGGCGGTAAATATGGTGAGTATGTTATTCCTTTTATTGAAGCCATAAAAAAACCCGTTGTTATAACTTATCACACCGTATTACCGACACCCAACGAGCAACAAAAAGACATTATTGAAAGAATTAGCGCTAAAGCTAAGGCAATTGTAGTAATGGTTCAAACTGCTGCCGATAGATTAGTCGATGTATACGGGGTAAGTCCAAAAAAGATTGTTGTTATTCCCCACGGTATCCCAGATATAACATTTGGACCAACGCAACCGCATAAAACCGCCTTAGGCTATTCTTCGAAAACACTTATTTCTGGCTTTGGACTACTTGGACGGGGTAAAGGTTATGAGCACGCTATTTTGGCAATGAAAGATGTAGTGGCTAAACACCCTGATGCACATTTATTGCTACTTGGACAAACTCACCCAGTTGTTCTACGAAACGAAGGCGAAAAATACCGACAGTCATTAAAGCGATTAATAAAAAGATTGGGATTAGAAAAAAACATTGAATTTGTTAATCGCTATATGTCTCTACCGGAAATTGTCAGTTACTTACAAGCAACGGACATCTATATCACTCCATTTCCGGGACTTGATCAGATCACTTCCGGAACGTTGGCATATGCTATCGGAGCCGGCAAGGCTTGTGTTTCAACACCATACCTGTTTGCTAAAGAAGTTCTCGCTAATGATCGAGGCCTATTAACCGAACCGGGTAGTACAAGTGATCTCACTGAAAAAATTACATATCTACTCGATCACCCTCGAAAACGTTTAGAGATAGCTCGTCGAGCTTATGCCTATGCCCGTAATATGATTTGGCCAAGTGTTGCGCTTAAATACTTAGAGCTTTTTGATATTGTTACCTAATAGTAATATGTCTAATCTTGAGGATTTTCGTAATCCACCTCCACTCACCCATTTAAAACGCCTGACAACCCGTGAGGGATTAGTTCAGCATGCCGATATGGATGTTCCAGATCCAAGTCACGGTTATTCCCTTGATGATAATGCCCGAGCAATTATCGCTACTCTTTGGTATTACAACATATACAAAGATCCATCGGTTCTGCGTTTATTGGAGATATATTTCAGTTACATAAAAAAAGTCGAAAAAGAAGGTGGTAGTTTCCATAATTTCTTAAGTTTCACTGAACAGATTCTTGATGCTGAAGGATCGGAAGATTCAATTGGCCGAACAATTTGGGCTTTAGGGGAAATGATTAGAACTTGTCCTAACGAAGCGCTGTGTAATGAATCTAAATCAATTCTTGAGAAAGCAAGTATCCATCGTCACCTTGACCATCCACATGTTCGAACTAAAGCATATATTCTACTTGGGTTACTTGCTGCGGACCAAAAAGAAGAAGCTACTCGTTGGGCAGATAAACTAGTAGAAACATATAAAGAAAATACAACTAATGATTGGCGATGGTTTGAAAATTATTTGAGTTACGCTAATGCTACACTGCCATATGCTCTTGCTGAAGCTGGACGCGTTTTAGAAAACAAAACCTACATAGATATCGCCAAAGAATCCCTTACTTGGCTTGACTCGGTTAGTCGCATTGCAAACAAACCAGCACCAATCGGTCAAGCTGGTTGGTACATTAAAAATGGAATTAAAGCCGAATACGACCAACAGCCTTTAGATACCTCAGATATGATCTTAGCTTTTAACGCTCTATATAAAGCAACCAACAATAGTCACTATCTCGACAAAGCCCTTGAGTGGATGGGTTGGTATAGAGGCAATAACAGCCAGAACATTTCTGTGATTCACGAAACAAACAATGGTGTTTACGATGCCGTTACTCCTGGAGGAATAAATAAAAATCAAGGAGCCGAATCAATTGTCACATATTTAATGGCGTATTTGTCTTTGGGGTCAGTTGAAAATAGATGAATCGTATTATTCGTTACGGTGAGCCAGACAAAGGAGCTTGGCAAGTAGTCGTGCCAAAAGAAATTAGCCAACAAAATATCTACAAAGCACTTGAATGGTTCTCTCAACAGTTTCCCGATAAATTACCTGAGCCGCATCAAGATAAGTATGCTGTCATTAACCTATCAACGATGGTTAATTTGCATAACATCGAAGGTGTTAGCAATGTTCAAACAATGCGAGAACTGGTGGGTAAAATCAAAAATGGAAAAAACATTTATAACCTAGATAATGGTTCTCCAAACGTCCACTTAGCTCACGTCGGAAGCCAGTGGGTAGTGATTAATGGTCATCATACAATAATGGCTTACCTTCTTTGTGGAGCTACTAAAGTTGCTCAACTCCCTTATGCAATTATTGGCAATGGGCCAACAGGTGATATTTCAGAAGATGAAATATTATCTGTATTTAACGATCATGCAACAAAAGTTAGGCCCAATGAATGGCAAGATGTGGTACTGGATTGGTCTGCACCCTCCGACCAACAGCTAACTGCACGTAATCAAAAAAATATGGGCGAACTGACATCGGCCTTTGTTAACAGGTTTGGTAGCGATCTTAGCTTGTAGCTAGTCAGTCTGGTCAGTTAGAATACTCTTAAGGAGGGGAATCGAAAGTCAGTACGGTGAGTTTTCGAAAACTGGTGATGAATTTATTATTCATCGGCCTGATACACCACGACCGTGGGTGAATTTTGTGACCAACGGACAGTACGTTGCTCAAATTTCCCAAACTGGTGGAGGATATTCTTTTGTTGGTGATGCAGGTTACAACCACATCACTCGTAAGATTCCCGGGGATGTTGTAATCGAAGATAGGCCTGGTCGCTATATTTATATTCGTGATAACGATACGGGAGAATTCTGGAGCTTGGGTTGGCAGCCAGTAATGAAAAAACCAGACCGTTTTGAAGCCCGGCACGGCATTGGTTACACAGCGATTGAATCAGCTAATAACAACATTGACGGTTCTGTTCTCTTCTTTGTGCCTCAAGGTGATAATTGTGAAATTTGGCAAACAAAACTAACTAATTCTGGTGATAAAAGACGAAATCTAAGTGTATTTTTCTTCGTCGAATGGAGTCTAGGCCAACAAAAGAGTAATTCTCAGGAAGCAAGCTTCAACGATCTTTTTAACTTCACTATTTTCAAAAACAACACTATTTTTGCTGGTAAGCGACACTGGGAAACAGCAAGCGAAATTGGCTTATTCTGGGACAAGGTAGCTTATTTCGCCCTAGATCATAATGTTGATAGTTTTGATTGCCAGAAGGATAAGTTCACTGGCGTCTACGGTGATATCATCGCCCCTCAAGCTGTTGCCGACGGCAAATGCTCTCGTAGCCAAGGATTGGGTCATCGAGCTGTTGGAGTTCTTCAAAGAAACTTAATGCTTGGTTCTAAATCTACCACAACAATCAACGCCATCCTTGGAGCAGTTGAGACCAATCCTGAATCTAAAAGTTTCAATCAGGCAATGGCTACGGGTGAGCGCCGAGCTAAGGCGATAATTGATAAATATAAAAGGCCGGGTGAAGTAGATAGGGCCTTAGGAGCTGTTAAGGATTTCTGGAAATCTTACAACGCTAAAACTATCGTTAGATCTCCGGAAGAAGCATTCGACATTTCTTTCAATTACTGGAATAAGTATCAGGCCTGGGTTACCGCAAATTGGTCGCTGATGGATTCTTATTATATTGGTGGTGGCTCGGCAACGATTGGTTTTC
The DNA here is from genome assembly GCA_024654065.1 of Candidatus Berkelbacteria bacterium. GTDB lineage: Bacteria > Patescibacteriota > UBA1384 > 2-12-FULL-50-11 > 2-12-FULL-50-11 > JANLIQ01. Next base: position 4,074 of record JANLIQ010000014.1, read on the forward strand.
GTGATATGTGCCAACATATTATTGGGATTCTTCCAAATGATATAGCACTAGCCAAGCAACAATTAAAAAAATTACTTGGTTTTCAGTTAAAAGAAGGGCGAACCGTTCACAACTGGGATAAGTTAACTCTTGAAGGAAAAATCACAAACCACTCAGATGATCCGCAGTGGTTGGTACTATCTGCAATTTTCTTTTTGAAAGAAACGGGAGATTTAGGATTTTTAAAAGAAACAATATCTTATTACGACTCTGGTTCGGGAACTGTTTTACAACATCTGATCCGGGCTATTGAATATAGTTTAAAACACCTTTCGCCAAGACACCTACCGTACCGTTTAACGGCCGACTGGAACGATGCTTTTAATCCCGAGAGACAGGGCGGAGGCGAATCACAGATGGTTGCCTGTCAGATTTGTTACAACTTACGAGAAATGGCACCGATTTTAGAAGGTGCCGGTGAACATGACCTGGTTACAAAATATCAGCATACCTACAATAAAATAAAGGATTCTGTTAATAAATATTTCTGGGATGGGTCATGGTATATACGTTCCACTACTAATTCTGGCTCACCACTTGGGTCAAAGAAGAATCGCTACCAAAAGATAGATATTAATGCCCAAACTTGGGCTGTTCTCTCCGGAGTGGCTGATGAGAAGAGAGGCGTCAAAGCAATGGATTCGGTTTGGAAGAAGCTCAATACCAGATATGGTCCAGCAATATTCCTACCGGCTTTTCAGCATCCGGAAGAAAAATATGGTGTTATTTCGCAGTTTGCTCCAGGAACAAAAGAAAATGGTGCAATCTTTAACCATCCGGTTTCCTGGGCAGTAATTGCTGAGGCGATACTTGGACGAGGAGATAACGCTTTTAAATTCTGGCAAGAAACTAATTTTACGTACCGCGTAAAAGACCCTGAAACTTATAAAATTGAGCCTTATGTTTACGCTGAGTTTGTTTACGGACCAGAACACCCAGAATTTGGACGAGGATCATTTAGCTGGGCGACAGGTTCAGCTTCCTGGTTCTGGCGCGGTTGTTTAGACTACATTCTAGGTATTCAGCCAGTTCTCGGCGGATTAAAAATTGATCCCTGTTTACCAAAAGACTGGCGTCAAGTCGAGGTAACTCGACAGTTTCGTGGAGCGGATTACCATATTAGAATTCAAAATCCGTTTAGAGTATCTAAAGGTATTGATCGGATAATTGTTGATGGCGTCCGCTTAACTGGAAATGTCATTCGACCATTTGCCCGTGGATCTCATTTTGTCGAAGTTACTCTGGGCTAAAAAGATTCTGGTAACCAGGAACTCTCAGATTGGATACGTCACCGTTTACGGCGGGTGAGTTAGTCTTGGAATTAATTAACATCAGATAGCCGACAACCGTGAGTAGCAGAAAAAAACCGAAAGCGTACACAAGCAGTGCGGGTTTTTCCTTGTCGTGAGTCATATCTATTACTAAACTATCACCAAGTGATGGCTATAACCAAATCTGACTCCCTAAAACTAGTTGACCCAGTTGAGAAACTACCTGGAGTTAGTGAGTATCTAACAAAGAAGCTTCAAAATCTCGGTGTTAATACAATTAAGGATTTATTAGAGCTAATTCCGCGTCGTATGGAAGATCGCTCTCAATTAATTGCAATCAACCAGCTGGCCATTAGTCACCCTAGCGTAATTATTGGAACGATTGAGTCGGTCCATAGTCGACGCAGCAAACGGGGAATACTAATAGTTCAAGCAAAAATACGTGACGTGTCCGGCCCTATCAACGCCTTGTGGTTTAACCAGAGGTATCTACTAAGCCAGCTCAAGATTGGAGACGAAGTAATGCTCTTTGGGGAAAAACGGATCGTACCAAGTCTTGGTAATCCATTTTTTGTTAAAAAAATTGTGAGTAGCTTAGAAGTTGCGCCGATATATCCAGCAGGGGCCGGACTTTACCAAGCCACGATTCGTCGCTTAATCTCTTCCTCCAGAGAACTAATCAGTCAATTCAGAGATGTTGTTCCGGATGACGTTCGAACAAAATTTGACTTACCTAGTCGTGCCGAAGCAATCGAAGCGGTTCATTTTAGTGAAGACCCGGACTCTTTGGAGCGAGCAAAAAAATTACTGGCTTTTGAGGAGCTACTCGTTTTATCTACCCAGGTACTACTTGCCAGACAAGATCGCCTCTTTACCAGAACCGAACCCATCGAAATTGATGTAGATAGTTTGAAAGGAGCTGTTTCTATGTTGCCGTACAAATTAACTGACGGCCAAAGGAAAGCCGCCTGGCAGATAATTCAAGACTTATCCCTTAGTCACCCTATGTACCGGTTACTTTATGGGGAAGTTGGTAGTGGTAAGACGGCTGTGGCTATGATTGCTTCGTGGGCAATCTCACAAGTTGGTGCCCAGGTAGTGTGGCTTAATCCAACGGCAATACTAGCGGCCCAACAGGCCGAAACCCTAAGAGACACTTTGGGACCACTTGGAATAAAAGTTGCTCTTCTTACGGCGGGGGTTAAAGAAAACCACTTTGATGCAGATATCATCGTTGGAACTCATGCGCTTTTGGAACCTAAAATAACTCTTAGAAAGTTGGGGCTCATTATAATCGACGAACAGCATCGTTTTGGTGTAGAGCAACGTCAAGTAATTCTAGACAGACATCCAAAAACCCATTTACTTATGATGAGCGCCACGCCAATTCCCCGATCACTTGCTCAAAGTATCTTTGGACACTTAGATATTACCTACTTACTAGACAAACCCCTACACCAGAAGCCTGTTGAGACAGTCGTGGTTACAGAAAAGAACCGTGCATCTGTAGAAAAAGAAATTGAAAAAAGAATTACCCTTGGTCAACCGGGGTTTGTAATTTGTCCGTTGATTTACGAGTCCAGTGCACCTGCGCCAACTTTATTTACTGCCGAACGTAAGGCCATAATAGCCGAGGAAAAAAGATTGACAGTCCGATATCCGAATGCCCGGATTGGTGTAGTTCACGGACGGATAAAAAGTGAAGCAAGAGAAAAAATAATTAAACAATTTAAGACTGGGCTCGTGGATATCTTACTCTCGACAACAGTTGTTGAGGTCGGTATAGACAACCCATCGGCAACCTGGATCTTAATCGAAGAAGCTGATCGGTTTGGACTAGCGCAATTACACCAATTGCGTGGTAGAGTCGGTCGTGGAACACAGTCTTCGATTTGTTATTTAGCTCAGTCCGTTGATACATTACTGGCTAAAAAACGTTTGGGAGTATTGGCCGAAACGACAGACGGTCTTAAAATTGCCCAAGCAGACTTAGAGTTCCGTGGCCCTGGAGAATTAGTTGGAGTAGAGCAGAGCGGACTACCGGAACTAAAATATGCTAGTCTCTCCGACGTATCTGCCATCAAAAATGCTTTCACGGAAGCAGAAAAAATTCTAAAAGTCGGATTGGATGAGTATCCCGCACTTAGAAAAGAAGTGCTACAACTTAAACATGGCTCGTCGTAAAAAGATTTTTAAAAAAGGGCTAAATGCCAATATCGGTTGGATACTAGTAATACTACTTGTTGCTGGAACAAGCTTTTTACTTGGGTCTTCAGTTAATAAGAAAGCCAACGAACAAATTGTAAGCGATTCGAGCCCAAGCGCCCCCCAACAGCAATCTGTTATTAGCGATATCTCTACAACTCTCCAGAATCCCGCCCCATCCGCATCACCCGTAACTTCCAATGCAACCACTTCATCACCAAGCGTCTCAGCTATCGTCAATATTAATACAGGCTCCCTAACCGAGTTAGACACTCTACCAGGCATCGGCCCAGCCTACGCGCAGGCGATTATTAACTATCGCGCTACTAACGGACCTTTTATTAGAATTGAAGATATCCAAAAAGTTAAAGGTATCGGACCAAAAACTTTCGAGAAGTTAAAAAGCAAAATCACTATATAAAGAAAGTCGCCGCCCCAATGAAGGAAGCGGCGAAAGTCAGAAGAAGAAGACTGAACAGCAGGCCACCGATGGCGATTGCGCCGCCATAGCCGACGATTACTCCGCCCACATCGCTCGGGACTTGCGCCTCTTTGCCAGCTCGTTCCAAGATGGAACCGACTCCTATCATCAATAGGCCAATAGCTACCATCACAAGTGGCGCGACGGTGGTAAGGCACCAAATCGGGGTTACCAGCAGCGGCCAGTTGGCCAGACCGGCGGTCAGCAGATGGCCGATCAGTAATCCCTGACAAAAGTACGGGTGCGTCCGTTTGCCCGTGCCGTACCGAAGTGTGAAGAAGGCCAGAAGGGCGAAGGCCCCCCAGGCGAGCGATAAGTGTTGCCAGATTGTAAGGTGCATCTCACTCTCCTAGCGAATGGGCTGGGCGTTGGCCAAGTAGGTCATGGCCACCACTGCCAAGAAGAGGCCAACGACGAAAGCAATGGTGCCCAAGTCAGACATGTAAGAGCCGATCCGCCCCTTCACTTCTTCGCCAAACACAGCGGCAAAGTAGCCGCCGACGATCAGAATCCAGACTACCCAAACTGCGAATTGCATTTCTCTCACCTCCGAGAGTTCGAGGGTTATTCTACTAAATTTGGCCGGAAAATGCTAGAATATCAGGGTATTTTCTGTCCCTGCCGGGATGGTGAAATGGGAGCCACGCCAGATTTAGGATCTGGTGCTCGCAAGAGCGTGGAGGTTCGAGTCCTCTTCCCGGCACATCACTGAAAAAATGGCTTAATGCAAGAGAGATGGCTGGAAGTATTAATAAAAAATGAGCGATCCTTTTTCAGAACCGCCCATGATGATGCGCTGCGCCGAATGCTTCAAGCGAAGCGCTTGATTGAGTATCCCGAAGGAATCTCAAGTGAATTCGGATCGATACCGTCCCACCTGATCAATCCGTTTACCACCATGCTAGTGATTTCCGGCTGATAGCGGTGCTCCTGCTGATTGACACGAGTGCCGATACTCTCCGGTGTATCATCGGCGTTAATCTTGACGTTGCATCGGAAGAAAACCGGTCCGCGATCATACTCTTCGGTGACAAAGTGCATAGAAACCGCCGAGTGAGTTATTTCGCCTCGTCCGAATGCGGCAATAACAGCTTCGTGAACGTGATGTCCGTAGAGTCCTGGTCCGCCGAAGTCCGGCAGGGGCCCAGGATGAATATTGAAAACCGTGCGGGAGTTGAAACACGTTGCCGGATCAAGTCCGGTCACAAGCTTCAACCATCCGGAAAGCGCGAAGAAGTCCGCTCCCGATTCAGCCGCGCACCTCTGATACGCTTCGCCGGTCCACGGCCTTACAAAGCGCCGAAACGGAACGCCGAGATTATCAGCCCGCGCCCGGACTCCGCCGTTTTCATGATTTGAAACAACTCCGACGATGTCTGCCTCAAGTGGTCCTCCCCGGGAAGCAAGAACTAGCTTTTCAAAGCCCGATCCACCACCATCGGCAGACCCTGACGCGAATACAAGAATCTTTGGTCTGCTCATGTGTTTATCCTCTGCGCTGGTTGTGAATGATCTGGCTCAAGTATCAATCAAAAATGATTTTTTGCAACTTCTCGAGTTTTCTTGCTTTTGTCAGGTTCTAACTAATTAAAAATAGGGCTGTAAACCCTTGAAAAAGTAGTATCGTTTCTATATACTTCCACCAGTTCGGAGGATGCACATGGGTATGATAGATGGTGATGGCTGGAGTTTTGGCTCTTATGTCATCACAAATGAGGAAATCGACCAATACGCCGAAGTTACGGGCGATCGGAACGCTCTTCACTTTGGCCCTAACCGGATAGCTCACGGTGGCCTACTGATTGGCAAGCTATCAGCCGCCATCTGGCGTCGCTACGGTGACAACACCAAGGCACTTCGGATCAGTGTTGATGGCATAAAGCGGCCCGTCGCGCCTGACGAACCGTTTGTAATCGCACTTGGTCCGGCCATAGTGTTGACAGGCGCAGCCGTTCCCGGAGCAGCGACAGTCGACTTCCGAATCACAAAGACTGTCAACGGTCGCGAAAAGGATGTTTTATGGGGCCAGACCACCGTCATCCCTACGAAAGACGCCTTCACCTTCACTGACGAGGTCGCTTCTTGACCAAGAGCGGCGAGGAGAGTTTCTCTCCCTCGCCGCTTCTTCATATAAGAGTCAAAATAAGTTAAAATGTATCAGTACATTACGAATTAGCCGAAGTAGCTCAGTGGTAGAGCACGCGCCTGAATCTTCGGGCCGTTCCGTCGTAAGGCGGAAATGAAAATCGGGTGAATTCGGGGAAAACCTGCCCAACAGCAGACAATCCCGAGCCGAGCCTTATTGGGTTTAAGTAATAAGGAAGGTGTAGAGACTAGCAAGTGAGCCCCAACAATAATCTTGCGTTAGCGCCCGACTCCCAATCCGCCAATTGGCGGAGGGAGATGAGTTAGTCCACAGTCACGCACGGAAGAGCGTGGTGTCGGGTGTTCGATTCACCCCTTCGGCACGGATGAAAAACATTGAAGTAGAGTTCCGATCTCAAATTGACAAAACAACATACGACCGCGTTTTAAAGTTTCTGTTGAAACACGGGAAAAATCTAGGCGCCGATGATAAAAGAGTTTGGTTCTTCGTTATGCCTGATCGCCTACTTAAAGTGACGGACAACATTACTAAAGAAACCGGAAAGATTACCTTAAAGTTAACCAAGATCGGTCACGGGCATTCCTTTGAAGAGATAGAGTTTCCAATCGCTGAAGCTGATATCGAGAAAGCAATCAAACTATTTGAAGAGCTGGGCCATGAGTATTTAGTTGAGCCGATAATTCTTCGTCACGATTTCGAATACAAGGGAGTGGAAGTCGCGGTTAAATACAGTAAAACTTGGGGATACCATCTTGAGTTCGAAGTGATGGTTAGCTCAAAAGATGAGGAATCCAGAGCCGAAAGCCTGATTAGAGAAGTTGCCAGTGATATCGGAGTTGAGATTATGAACAACGACGAGTTGAAGTCTTTCACCCAAAATGTTGAGGAAACTTATGTAAATCCTGTTAATATGCCAAAAGTAAGATGAGTATCTCCATCGAAGATTTCCAACAACTAGACATTCGTATCGGCAGTATCACCCAGGCCGAGAGATTAGAGGACTCTAAAAAACTGCTGAAGCTAACGGTGGATTTTGGCGACGAGACCCGGACCATTCTGGCTGGCATCGGCAAGACCGTCGAAGACCCGGCCACACTCGTTGGCACGCAGGCACCGTTTTTAACTAATCTCGAGCCAAAAGAACTGGCTGGCGTCATCAGCAACGGGATGATGCTCTGCGCTTCAAACGATGATACCCCGGTGATACTAGCGCCAGTAACCGAAGTAAAACCAGGTAGTAAAATATCATGAAAGATTTTTTCACCAGCCGTTTCGCCACTATCGGTAACTATCTCGACACCCAACACTTTGCTTGGGCTGATTTAAAGAATCTTTTCAGTTGGAGCTACTGGAATGAAACCGGTCTGTTACCACAGACACCGTATTCTCTTGCAACTTTGATATGCGTAGTTGTACTTGTTGCTTTATTGGTTTTCTGGCGAAAACGTATTAAAGTCGCTCAGACTAAGGTACCTATCTACGAATCTTCGATCAACCAATTAGCTAACATCATCGCATTTGTCCTAATAATGTCGGTGAGTTATCTCTTCTTCCGCTCTCAACAGATTGCCTACCTATCGAGCCGTTTAGTTGTTCTGGCTAGCTTGGTAATTATCTTAGTCTGGACAGGTTGGGTTGCGTTCTACGTGTTTCGTACCGCTCCGGCGAAAAGCCGTGAGTACCTTGAAAGAGAGCGCTTCTTCAGGTATATTCCTAAGAAGAAAGAAAAGAGTTCGGAGAAGAAATAAAATTAATTATGCCTAAAACACTTACAAGCCCCACGACTATGGATGCTCTCGTCGAGTTACTCGGCGACAAACTCGTACCCTTTACTGAAGGAGAGGTAATCGACGTCACAGTTGTTTTAACTACCAAAGATCACATTCTCGTTGACGTCGCAGGTTTAGCAACCGGAATTATTCCAGAAAAAGAGCTTTCGGCTGATGCCGCCCGCTTCAAATCTGGTGACGTAATTCGGGCTTATGTTCTCTCGACTGAAAACGACAACGGTTACGTTATCCTGTCTCTCAAGAAAGCGGAGAAGGAAAAACTTTGGGGAATGCTCGAAACCCGCAACTCCAGCGGTGAGGCTATTGCTGTCAAAGTTATTCAGGCCAATAAGGGTGGCCTAGTTGCTCAGTATGGAGATATGCAAGGGTTTATCCCGGTTTCCCAGCTCTCTGCTAAACACTATCCTCGAGTTAACGGTGACCGCAGTCAGATTCAAACAAAGCTTGCCGAGTTAATCGGTCAAACAATTGACGTTAAGATCATGTCCTACGATAAGCCCACCAATAAGATCGTTTTCTCTGAGAAAGCAGCAGGGGATGCCGATCTCGAGGAAAAGGCACAGGAGTTTGAAGTCGGCCAACAGGTGAAGGGCAAAGTGACGGGAATCGTAGATTTTGGTTTGTTTGTCGACATCGGTGGTCTAGAAGCATTAGTTCACATCTCTCAAGTTTCCTGGCAGAGAATCAGCAACTTGCGTGATCATTTTACTGTTGGCCAAGAAGTTGAGGCCGAGGTAGTTAGTGTCGAAGGTGGTCGTGTTTCGCTATCTATGAAGAAACTTCAACCCGATCCATGGCAAAGTGAGATTAAGAGCTTAAATGTTGGGGACAAAGTTGACGGTCAGATCACCCGCGTCACTCCGTACGGCGCCTTTGTTCGTTTGAGCGATAATCTTGAGGGTCTCTTCCACGTCAGCCAGATGCCAGAAGGCGAAAAGCCAGAAAGCGTTGTTAAGGATGGCCAGACTTATCCGTTCGAAATCGTATCTATAGAGCCAGAGTTACGAAAAATCTCTTTAAAGTTAGCTGTCGCTACTAAGTAAATGTACAACTAATGTTGCAAGCCAAAATAATCGAATCAGGGTTCGAGCTAAAAAACAGTCAGCAGAAACTAGTTCTGGCCAAGGATAAGATTGAGCTCGGCGAACTGACAGTTAACGAACCTGGTGAGTATGAATCCGAGGGTATCGAGATTGTTTACGGCCAGTCGGCGGCATTAGTTATCTGGGACAAGCTCCAAACTGTTTATGTCTTCGGCACAGATAAACCAACTAGTTTTGAAAAGTCTCAGTTCTCACCTTGCGATGTTGTAATCTTTAGTCAGTCGTCACCAAGCTTAACTAAAACTTTCTTTAACGAAACTCTGGAACAGTACGACCCAAGTGTCGTAATTGTTAGTGCTAAAACTAATATTGAAGAGGTCAAACCATCTTTCAAGACTGAGCCAACAGATACTGCTAAATTGTCCGATCAAACAATGCCGGAGGAGGGCCGCGACTTTATCGTTCTGACATGAGTACAGCGAAGTCGATTGCTGGATCACTTCGCACCGCACACTCCATCGCTCTAATTTTGCACCAAAATCCAGACGGCGATGTTATTGGCTCGGCTTTAGCCCTAGAGCGATCCCTTCCTAGTAAAAAAATTAGGATTGTCTGCGTTAACCCGGTGGCCGATGTCTTTACTGAAGCTCTGGGCCCGTTTGCGGTTGAGTCAACTCTTCTGCAGAGCGCTAATTTATTTGTCGTCCTTGACTGTCCTGACCTAAAACGAACGGGATTTGCTACCCATCTTACTAAGTTAGCAAAGAACAAGAAGCTAATTGTTATTGATCATCACCAGAAGGGTGATCTTGCGATATTAGCCAATGAATACCATCACGATCTAACAGCTTCTTCGACCTGTGAGATGGTTGCTAGTGTCATAGACGAGCTGCGACTTCCAATAAACTCATCCGTAGCAACGGCATTACTTCTAGGCATTCATACAGATACAGGTGGCTTTCAATATCCTAATACTACCAGTGAGACTCTAAAATTGGCCGCACGACTAGTACGCCAGGGCGCCGACTACCAACGTATCCGCCAAACACTGGGACCACAGCGAGATTTAAAAAAGATGAGACTTTGGGGCGAGGTGTTAGGATCTGTTTCAATTAACTCACTTGGTATTGCTGTCGCTCGTGTTAGCAAGGCTACGCTAGCCAAGACAAGCGCAACAGAAAGCGATTTGGCTGGTTTAGCAAAATATCTCTGTTCCATTGAAGGCACGAAGGCAACGCTAGTACTAGTAGAAACAGATGCTGGGTGGCGAGGAAGCCTACGTACCCAAAGTCGAACTTTTAATGTTGGACGACTCGCAAAACTGCTCGGAGGTAGCGGCGGCCGGAAAGTAGCCGGTTTCTTAGCGACAGAGGAACTAGTTTCTGATAAAATTGATAGCGTTTAGTTCAAGCCTGGGTGGTGGAATGGTATACACGATCGGCTTAAAACCGATTGTCGCAAGGCATGCGGGTTCGACTCCCGCCCCAGGCACTAAGGGCAGTTAGCTCAGTGGTAGAGCGTTTCCTTTACACGGAAAGGGTCGTAGGTTCGAATCCTACACTGCCCACCAA
>JANLIQ010000029.1 GCA_024654065.1 Candidatus Berkelbacteria bacterium
CGAGTACTGCACACACATCCCTGCAAGTATTGGAATGAGGATCAGTGTTCCTGTCTCCTTAACTCCAAATACTGCGTAGGTAAGAACAAGTATGAAAAAGCTTCCCATGGTGCCAAAAAAGAGGAAGTCATAGTTGCCTCGAGAAATTTTATCGAGGGCATACTTATCAAAGATGTTCGAACAAGCCCACAGAAAAGGGGCCAGTAGGGCTAGCGCAAGCCAAGACATATTTAAACTGTAGCACCTAATCGCATGACCCTAACGATACCAGATTCAGAACTCCTTGGAGGATATCTAGTGTCGGTTTCAGTGCTTGACTTAAAGAGTTTAGAGCGTAGGTTATGGCTAGAAGTTACTCCTCTGTACTTGATGCCGCTTGAATGGTTCGAGCTGCGTCAACGTGGAGAGGAGCAAATAATGGCGAATCAAGCTCAAAAAGTATTGAGCCACACACTCGAAGAATGTCTCAAGAACTATCCTTGGTTATGGGCCGTGACGAATCGTTGGTTTTTCGGCAAAGACGACGTTTGCCTAAGGTTCCTGTCCGCCCCACTGTTACAGCAACTGGTCTATTCAAAAATCACGGACGGCGGTAGCCGAGGATCATGGTACGTATACCAGCGGTTGAAAGACGGCGTCGAACAAGTCGAAGGCGTTGGGCGATACAGTACTCGCGGTGGTACTCCTATGGCTCGTGTCATTCGCAACTACCTAGGGGTCCAGTTTCTGATCAGGCTCAAATGGGTAGGCAGCGGTAAACAGATGCACCGAGAAATCACGTTGTACGACGTCCCTCAGGGTCCGCGCGGTTCGAAGCTCGGATCGCTCTGTGCGAAGGCACTCAAGACCTGCGGCGATGGGCTCGACGATAAAAAACCGTATTCCCAAAAGCGGGTCAACGTGGTAACCAAAGCGTGCGTGCAGGCACTGCGTCCACAACATCGCTAGTATGCGATTGCGGCGACAGGAATTGAAGGCGGCTCCGGCCGCCTTTTTGTTTGAATAGATTCGGGAGACCCAACACAGAGAACTAGGGTTAGGTGGTCCTCCAGCGAGTCCCTGAAGTCCCTAAGTCCCAGAGACTTTGCTCTTCAGTTTCTTAATTACGACAATCTGCCGAAGATAGGACAAAAGAATACTGCCGGCACCCAGACTAATGAAGAACACTATGAGAAAAACTAGCGCTCTAGTAAACCAGTTCGGATCTGCTCTTAGGACACTGGATAAAGTAACGACTAATTCGTCGCCGTCTATGACAAGATTTACTAATTCATTTGGACCGACTTCAACTTTCTGTTTCGGTTCGTAGGCAACTTCGAAACTCGGACTCTTGCAATCAAATTTTTTGCTAATTGCATCACCTACTTCGATTGGTCTCACGATTCCGACGGGAACGTTCGGTATCTTTGTGGAGAATCGTGGAATTTTATTACCATCACAAAATACACTAACGACGTTAACTTTGTCTGAGAATTTTGGATATGTCACTTTTATAAGTACATTTGCTTCTGGTCGAATCGTGAGTATCAAGTTAAATCTGGAAACGGCAGATATCGGAAAAAAGTTATCAAATCCTTCCAGCTGTAGCCCCAAACTCGAGGTATCGATTGCAAACTTTGTCGCCTGAAACTCGCCGACACAACGTGCATCCTTGTCGCATGACTTCTTGGTCAAGTCTCCAGTTCCAGACATTTCAACGTCTGGCAGGGGTATATCGACTGCAGATATCTGACAAACGATGTATAAACTGAAAGCGACTGAAATAATCATCCAAAACACTAAAAATTGCCTGCTTGGAAATTTTACCCATCTTGACATGTGACCCCACGGGGAATCGAACCCCGATTTACGCCGTGAAAGGGCGCTGTCCTAACCGTTAGACGATAGGGCCAAAGAGATAGTAGACCGTAGGCTGTAGGCTGTAGGCAGAAAACCGAGAGCCAGAGCCTGTACTTAAAACCTTACCATTTTCGGGCTTAAATGCTAGAATCGCGAGCACAGGCCGGTGCCAGTCGAACCGCCAAGGAGGGGTCGCATAGAGGTCTAGTGCAGTGGTTTCGAAAACCACCGTGCCGCAAGGCACCGGGAGTTCGAATCTCCCCCCCTCCGCCAAAATTGGTATGACTGAATCATCTATGCCTATGCCCAATAATGCGCCACAGAAAGTGTTAGAAGAGGTGGCAAGGGAATACGAGCAGACATTGATTGTTCCTGACAAAAAACCGTCGCCACAATGGATGTTGATGCCAGTCGGATTGGTGGGAGCAGGGAAGACGACAGTGGTGAAGCCGCTTGCCGAACATTTCGGGCTCATTCGTATCTCTACCGACGAGATACGCGAGCAATTAAAGCGTCGCGGATATACCTACGAAGGTGCCCGGGAGATCACTCACGAGCTTCAGAAAAAATATCTCAACCTCGGTTACAGCATCGCGATTGATGCCAATACAGGGAGTCCGCATGGGCTCGAATTCAACAAAAAAACGAAAGAAGAGTTTCCGCAAGTACGAATGATCTTTATCCACATCAATCCTCCCGAAGAATTCATCGTCAATAAACTTAAGAATTACCCTCATACATGGCTCTTCAAGAATGGTGAGCATGCCGTCGAGAGATTCCGTTTCCATAGAAAAAATTTCACCCTTCCTGATGTTCCCTTCATATACACATTTGACCCATCGCGGGACGATATTTTCGAACAGCTCAAGCGCGGAATCGAGGCGATAGAAAATAGTCTCCGAGCGGCATAAATTTTATTTCTTCGGCAGGATATTCCAGAGTCTCGGGTCCTCGCCGCCATCGATCTTGAAAAGCGCTACGCCGCGAACGCCGAGTTTTTTGGCGAGGGTTATCTTATCGCTAATCGCATTTGCATCGCTCCACCAGACGATATGCAAAGGGTCCGGCATGGCGCTTGCGGTCTGAGGCGTCGTCGTCGGAAAGTAGACAAAGCTCATTTCGCCGGCGTCATTACGCTTCGGTGTAAGACCGAGCTCCTGTGCGAGGGTTAGGGCATAACCGGGATTCACCGCCCAATGGATAGTATAGCGATATCCCTGCCTGAGCGGCACGAGGTCGTATTCATAGCCGTAGGTCGGTATGCCGATGATGATTTTTTTCTTGGAAATAGTTTGAGCCGCGAGCGTAATCACTTTCTCTACCCACCGCAGGTCGGCAACGGGAATATAGGGCGTT
>JANLIQ010000035.1 GCA_024654065.1 Candidatus Berkelbacteria bacterium
AATGGCTTATCCTTAATGCCTGAGCAACCGTTCGTGAGACAGAAATAATTTGATGTGCTTCTGGATCAGGCAGGTCGTACAAGTTTTCGTAATGCTTGTTTGGCACGATAATTGGATGACCAGGATTATCGGCAACAAAGAAGGAGCCAATGAAAACCGTCACTAAATCGTCCTGGTAAACAATATCTGATTTCCGAATCATCGTCCGATCATCTTCGATCCCGTCAATGGCTACGCAAATCGGACAGACGTAATTGTCTGGCGCATGATTATACATAACTGAATTGTACTCCCGAACCAGGAATTGTCGAACTACTTGTAAATCCCTTTCCGGTGGCCAATCTTAACCACTTCTACCAAGAGCTTCTTCTCCAAGCGTCTGTATATTACACGGTAAGGCCAAACCCTGATGCTAAACAGGCCGGCCAGCTCTCTGGATAGCTGCTTACCAGACTCTGGACGTTCGCCAAGCATATTTATCGCTTGTATTATTCGCCTCCGGTCGTTTTGAGGCAGAGATTTTAGAGCTTTTCCGGCCGTTTTCTTGATGACGACCGTGTACATCTCAATTTTTCGGCCAGCTTTTCTCTTGGGCAACAAATTCATCCAAAGTTATGTAATCCTTTGGATTATAGGGAGTTCTAAGAACCTTCTTCAGCTCTCGGGTAAGTTTGGCGTCACGCATAATTTCCATCGTTTCTTCCCAGCCCTCAAACTCTTCAGCATTCATCATCACTACTTTTGGCTTACCGTTGACGGTTAGGGTGTAGCGTGCGCTACCGCGGTCGATATTATCGATCACCTCGGCGAACTTTTGCCGTGCTTCAGTTGAAGAAATTGTATTTCGTATATCCATATTACTAAGAGTAGTGAATGTACGTAATTATGTCAACTCTTGTTTTCACAAATGTTGAGTTATGAGCGGAGCGATTATGTCAGTGGTAAACTTTCAATGCCTGGAAATGTCGAGTTCGTCGAAAGATACGAGCGCCGAGTAGGAACGAGGCAGAATTATTTAGAAAAGCCTGTGTCCGGTGGGACAGCAGGCTCTTGTTGTCAGGCCCCGTGCGAGATTAGAGGCCCTTTACGATTGGCTGACCAGGACGCGGACGATAGCGACCAGCGGTGATGGGGGAGATCACGAACGGTCCTGGGGTTGGGTCTTCCGGAAGGTTCTGGTCGAAACCTTCACCCCCCTCTTCCGGATCTGACTCCAGATCTTCGAAGACAATCTTCGGAAGCCAGAAGAGGTAGTCGTTGTCGAGAATGATCCGGTTGTTGGACCCCTCGGCATAAGAGTGAGGAGCGCCGTTCATGATGCGGCCGCATGAGTGCGCGCTCATCAGCATCAGTGCCTCGTCCTGTTCCTCGGTCAGGCCGGAAAAAGACCAAATATGGTTGCCGTCACTGATAGCGCCGCCCCATTTGTCGCTTTCCGGGTCGCGGCTCTCCCAGCTCTGGAAGTGGCCGTTCGCTCGGTTCTCACGGAGCCTGGTCGCCTTTTCCCGACAGAATGCGGTGTATTGGCCTTTTTTACCGTTGGCGATCTCGCCGATCTTCGTTGGCTCAATCACCATCAGTCCAGTTGCTTCGTCCATAAGGCAAAACATTCCGCCGATCTTGCCTTCCAGGTCGCTGACGAACCCAAGCTGTTTGAGCATCTCTGGCACCGCAGTGAGTGCCCCCTCAACGTCGATATTTCTTCTTGGTATTCTGCACACTTCTGTGTACCTCCTGCAGCCGTAGGTTAACGTGCAAAGTATTTATACCACATAACCGAGTAACAATAAACCAGCGCAGAATCCTCTGGCCTGGATCCGCTCTTATTTTGAAGCCGGAAAATTTTACTCCGATCAGTAGAGGATGCTAGAACTAAAGCGACGAAGTCAACTTGAGTTTCAGAAGCCGTTACCTATATAATCTGGACATGAAAACCTTATACGCCAATCAATATCTATCAGAGATAGCAACGACTCGCTTGAAAGCAAAAGAGCTTTTTTCGGTTGCTCTAAAAAGTAAAGCTGAAGCAATCTCCTTTAAGGATATTGATTTTGCGTCCCGGTCTTTCCTTCACGAAATACTTTCTCTAGCCGATAGGAAAAAAATTGAGCTCACAGACTGTAATCCAACGATTATTCAGTTGATTGAGCTGATTGAATCCAGTAAATCCAGACCTATCGCCCCAGTGCTAGAAATCAGACGCGTCGCTTCAATTAAGATTTAACCAATCTACAGAAGGGTAGGAGTCTTCAAACCGGTAAATTTGTGAGCTCCGAATCTTGGAGGATGTTAGAACCAGGGCTGGTTGCTAAAACCGGTAAAGCAAAATAGATTGAAGTAATGGCGACGGACAACGAAGTAATATCCACAGCGATTAATTTCGTCAAAGATAACCACAAAACCATTATAGCTAGTATTGTGAGTGATGCCGTTCCAAGCGAAATACAACCTCTATCAATTTTCATGGCTGGACACCCAGGGGCAGGGAAAACTGAATTCGCCCAGGCTTTGAATAAGGTTGTTGCTAAAAAAGGTTATGGGCGGGCAGTGATGATTGATCCCGATAAAATCAGGGAATCACTACCCGGTTACGTGGGGAGTAACGCAGAATTATTTCAGTGGCCTGTGTCGAAGGCCGTCGATAAAGTTCACGACCATGTTCTTCATAATAAAATGAGCTTCATTTTAGACGGCACGTTTTCAAGTCTGGCAATTTGTCGTGCGAACATCAAGCGCTCAGTTGACAAAGAGAGGGTGGTTTTTATCTTCTATATTTATCAAGACCCCTTGCTTTCCTGGGAGATCACCAAGGCGCGTGAAGCTAAGACCGGTCGTCATGTACCGA
>JANLIQ010000070.1 GCA_024654065.1 Candidatus Berkelbacteria bacterium
CAACAATCGTCCCCGAAAAGTCTTGAAATATAAAACACCCAATGAGATAGTACGAGCATTAAATAACTAAAGTGTTTCGTTAAATCCTAGAATGTATTCGAAATCTTCTAGTCTTTCCACGTCGGATGTCGCTAATCTCGGGTTTATTTGGCTCGTAGAAATTGGCATTAAAGCAGACTTGATTGTACCGTCCGAAGCTAGCTGTTGAGTGTATTCAAAATTTTTCGACATCGAGTGGTGAGCTCGCACATAGAGCTGGTTCGCAGTGGTTTCGGTATCGCGATAATCAAGGGCGTCTGTTTGGATCGCGGCACGACATATTTTGTCGATATCTTCTGCCTCGTTTGCAATGTAAATCAGTGGCATTTCGTGCTCCCTGTCGTATTTGTATCGTATTATCTTTGCCTGGACTGCCAGTGAGCCACTTTCGGTAACTACGATGAAATCAACCCCGTTATGTTCATCCTCTTCGCTTGGATAATAAAGCCTGGCATCAGGAAAGGCGATTGTCACTAAACGCATAGCACACTCCTCGGCGGTAGCCCCCTGCATTAGGTTCTCGACTGAACCTTCTATATTATTCCTTAAGATTCGTTCCTGGTTATTTCGAAGTAGCTCAATTGCCGCCTTCTCGAAGATAATAAGCTGATTTAGGACGTAGCCTGTTTTTGAATCGAGTTGCTCCTCGCGCAGTGGTATATCGCCCGCGATACTAATTCTTTCTCGAGCCAAGGTATGGATGATCCTTTGGCCGACAACAGAGGGAGCGAATCTACCGACAGCAAGCTCGTTTATAAGTGTTTGCAGTTCTGTAAGCGACGCCTGCACCATCTCTCCGACTTGTTCATATTTAGCTTCGAAAAAATCAACTTCTTCACGTTCTCCGGGAAGACTCGTTTCGTGATGATCTACGAAATCAATTGACCGCATTGTTTCTGCCATATTCCTATATTGCAGTAAATATCAATTCCGGCAAGTTTCGGGTTTTGTCTGGTACAATGTTTAGATGTCTCAAGACAGAATCTTCATCAAAGGTGCCAGAGAGCACAATCTAAAAAATATAGATCTCGAGTTACCTCGGGAGAAGTTAATTGTGTTCACGGGACTATCTGGGTCCGGTAAATCTAGTTTGGCGTTTGACACAATTTATGCCGAAGGTCAGAGACGGTACATGGAGTCTCTTTCTTCCTATGCTAGACAATTCTTAGGTCAGATGGAAAAACCTGATGTTGATTATATAGAAGGTCTGTCACCAGCAATTTCAATTGATCAGAAAGCCAACTCTCACAACCCTCGCTCAACTGTCGGTACAGTCACTGAAATTTACGATTATTTACGCTTACTTTTTGCTCGTATTGGTATCCCCTACTGTCCAAACTGCGGTCGAGTAATCTCGCGTCAGAGCGTCGATCAGATGACAGATTTGATTACCGGACTGCCCAAAGACACTCGAATCAGTGTATTTGCACCAGTAGTACGTGGTCGTAAGGGTGAGTATCATCAATTGCTACATGATTTGTATAAAGGAGGTTTTGGTACCGTCCGGGTCAACGGAGAAATATTTAGTTTAACCGACAAAATTGATCTCGATCGTTACAAAGCTCACAACATTGAGGTTCTTATTGATCGATTAATTATTGGCTCTTCGACGCCATCTCGCCTAACAGAAGCTATCGAATCCGCAATGAAACTAAGTAAGGGTCTGGTTATTGTTGCGCAAGAAGGAAAAGATGACGAAATTCTGTTAAGTGAAGATTTAGCCTGTCCGTACGATGGTTTTAGCTTAGGTGAAGTTAGTCCACGCTCTTTCTCTTTTAACTCACCCTACGGAGCTTGCGAAGACTGTCATGGACTAGGATACCGTAAAGTAATTACTGAAGATCTCGTTATCCCCGATCCAACCAAATCTATAAGCGAGGGTGGAATAATGCCCTGGACTTATTCTGGAGTTAATTACTACGGAATCCTTTTAAAAAATGCTGCTGAATACTTTGATCTCTCGATCGATACTCCTATTAAAGATCTCGACCCAGCTGGTTTGAAAAAGATTTTGCACGGCACCGGGACCCCGCTCCGACTTAACTTGAAATATTTCTCAGCTGGGGTCGCTCATCATTTTGCCGTTGGATTTAACGGGTTAATTCCGCATCTTGAAAAACGTTATCTAGAAACTGATTCCGATAGAGTTCGGGAAGAGATTGAAAGATATATGCTTGCTAGCTCTTGTGGGAGCTGTAAAGGAGCTAGATTAAAACAAGAGGCTTTAATCTTTAAAATTGGTCAAAAAAATATTGCCGAAGTAACAAAGCTTACTATCGACAAAGCTCGGGAGTACTTCGCTTCCCTAAAACTTACAGTTCGAGAAAAGTCTATCGTAGATAAGGTAAATTTAGAGATTACTAGCCGCTTAGAGTTTCTGTCTAAGGTTGGTCTGGACTACCTGACACTAGATCGTTCGGCTACAACACTTGCTGGAGGCGAATCTCAGCGAATTCGACTCGCATCACAGATTGGTTCGGCATTAGTAGGGATTCTTTACGTTCTAGATGAGCCAACTATTGGCCTCCACCCAACAGATAACGCCAAACTAATTGAGACTCTTCACCGTCTCCGAGATCTAGGCAATACCGTTATTGTTGTCGAGCACGACGAAGAAACAATGAAAGCAGCAGATTTTTTGGTGGATATCGGGCCAGGTGCAGGAGAGCACGGCGGTGAGATTGTTGCCAGCGGGACATACGATGAGGTTCTCAATAATCCAAAATCTGTTACAGCCCCGTACTTACGTGGCGAAAAAGCCCTTATTGTTCCGAAGCGTCGAGAAGTTTCTAAGGGTCACAAGATGCTAACGGTTCACGGAGCCAGTGAAAATAACCTTAAAAAAATTACCGTTAACTTTCCTCTTTCACGTTTTATTGTTGTGACTGGTGTTTCTGGTTCGGGAAAATCTACCTTAATTGCTGAGATATTGAGTAAGGCAGTTAACCGCCGCATGGGTCACGGTACTCTGACGCCTGGAGCACATGAAGGGTTAAGCGGTGTTGAGCACATCAATAAAATGATCGAGATCGACCAGTCCCCCATCGGCCGAACTCCACGCAGTAATCCCGCCACCTACACCAAGGCCTTCGACCCAATTCGTCAGCTGTTCGCCGCTACACCGGCGGCCCGTAGTCGCGGCTATAAGCCGGGACGGTTTAGCTTCAATGTTGTTGGCGGTCGTTGTGAGAACTGCCAAGGTGACGGTCAGATCAAAATCGAAATGAATTTCCTGCCGGATGTTTATATTACCTGTGACGTCTGTAAAGGTACTCGCTTCAATCGTGAAACGCTTGAAGTAACGTGGAAAGGTAAAAACATCTCACAAGTTTTGAATATGACAATCGATGAAGCGTTAGAACTTTTTGCCAACATCCATACTGTTGCCGACAAACTTAAAACTATGCAGAAAGTTGGTCTGGGTTACGTTCGTTTGGGCCAAAGCGCTACGACATTATCTGGTGGAGAAGCTCAGAGAATAAAGCTTGCAGCCGAACTAACCAAGCGAGATACGGGTGCTACTCTTTATATTTTAGATGAGCCAACAACCGGACTGCACTTTGCCGATGTCGAAAAACTTCTTGCCGTACTACAAACCTTAGTTGACAGAGGAAATACTGTTGTTGTTATTGAACACAATCTAGATGTTATTAAGTCAGCTGACCATCTGATTGATTTAGGGCCGGGTGGTGGTGAGAAGGGTGGCGAAGTTGTTGCCAAGGGTACACCGGAAGAAGTCAGTCAAAACAAGAGTTCTCTAACCGGACTAGTTTTAGACAAAGTGTTGTTTGGGGAAAAGAAAGTTAATCTGTAAGTCCGACCTTGGTCTTGAGCTTGTCGATATCTACTTCGTGGCGATCAAGTCGATGGACCTGAAATAGTCGCTCCTAATCAAGACAGTCGAGCGTCGAAATCACCTTGTCCATTTTCGTTAAAAATTCGTTCTTGGTCATCAATCCGTCGATCTTGCCTTCGATTCTCTCAAGCCGATCGTCGTGATCAATTAATTTTTCGCTAACAAATTTCAAATCCATTACTTTACATTAACGACGAGCCTGGCTGTCGTCAATGTCAGAAATCCATAAATCTTATAAAGAAAGTGCCATAATAATGTACAGATAATTTTAACCACAAAGAAAGGGTGGGCCGCTAGACCCACCTCTGGTAAACGAACTCGAATCAAATCGCAAGAGCTAGCTCGCAAATCATCTTCAGTCCCTGTGGCTGCTTCCTTGTCTTAAGTAATAGCCTGCAGTTACCGCAGCTAGCATGGTGCATAATAAACTCTTGTTCGAGGAACCGGCGCTGTTCGAGAGTGCCGAATTGCAAGCCCTGGCCGAAGAAATCAGTCGGTCGCTGTCGAGTTACCTCTTCCAGCCGCC
Organism: Candidatus Berkelbacteria bacterium; assembly: GCA_024654065.1. Taxonomy (GTDB): domain Bacteria; phylum Patescibacteriota; class UBA1384; order 2-12-FULL-50-11; family 2-12-FULL-50-11; genus JANLIQ01. Next base: position 4,422 of record JANLIQ010000070.1, read on the forward strand.
ACTGACCTACGAGACATCGATATTCCCTACAATCCATCTCCTCCATCGCAGTCACCTCCAACCCTAAGTTGTTGAGTCAATTGTAGTAAAAAACCCGCCAGAGTCAAGCTGACCGATCGCTATGAGTAGGATATACTGTGAGCGATGAAAAAGATGGTTCAGAACTTGCCGACCAAACCAGGAGTATATCTCTTCAAAGACGAATCTGGCGCCGTGCTTTATGTTGGCAAGGCCAAAAACTTGAGAAATCGGGTCGGAAGCTACTTCACGAATAAACACCTAGACAGACCGTGGGTGCGCGTAATGATCGGATTAATTGACGACATTGAAACCATCGTCGTCAATAACGAACTGGAGGCACTGATTTTAGAAGCCCGCTTAATCGGCGAATATCTACCGAAATACAACATTAAGCTAACTGACGACAAAGCATACCCATTTATTAAACTAACTGTTAACGAACTGTTCCCCCGTTTCCAGATCGTCCGCCAACGCGCCCGAGACGGGGCGAAGTATTTTGGTCCGTATCTATCGGCCTGGTCAGCAAGACTAACTTGCGAGTTCCTGCGCCGGCTGTACGGTGTTCATATTAGTAATCGACCATTACCTTCTGGAAATGATCGTCCCTGCTTAAACTGTCAACTTGAAAATAATTTATGCCCCCTGACCAATCAAATCTCTAAAGAAGCATATGCTAGCCAAGTTGCAAAATCTGTTGATTTCTTGCTTGGTAAACGGAATTCACTCTCTAGGGACTTAAGTCTACGAATGGATCAGGCCTCGGAAGCGAAGAATTACGAGCTGGCAGCGAAATTGCGCGACCAGTTAAGAGCCATAAGACAGGTAACGACCAAACAGCACATCGTTGGTCAGGCTCAAGAAGATTTCGATGTTATAGCCACCGCCAAAACCAATACTCGATCGGTCGTTTCGTTACTAACCGTTCGCCAGGGAGTAATGAGCGGGCAAAGGCAGTTTGTCTTTGACTCCCCTGTCGAGCAAGCGGAAAGCGAGGTTATCCGCCAATTCTTCCTAACACTCTACACTAACCTCCCTCTGCACCCGAGTTTGATTATTCTAGAAACTGCCATCGACGACCAGAAACTGATTGAAGAATGGTTGGAAACGATGTCTGGTCACTCGATCGAATTGCGAGTTGCCAAACGCGGCGACAAAATAGACTTTGTAGCGTTAGCCAAAAAGAATGCTGGAACTAAACTTGAATCCAGCTTGGTAAACCAAGACTCAAGCATGCTTGGTGTTGTCGCCATCAAAGAATTATTAGGATTATATAAATTGCCGCAACGGATCGAAGCGGTTGATATTTCTAACCTCGGCGTGAGTGAACCGGTTGGTGCCACTGTTTGTTTCATTAACGGTACGTCGGATAAAAACGAATATCGGCGCTATAAAATCAAAACGGTTGAGGGACAAGATGATTTTGCGATGATCACTGAAGTGACCGCTCGGCGTTTCGCTGACTCTTCCCGACCGCTACCGGATTTGTTTGTGGTCGATGGCGGACCGGAACAATTAAAAGCGGCTATCTCCGGCTATCAGCAATCAGCTATCAGCAATCAGCCAGGAAAAACCATTCTAATCTCACTAGCTAAAAAGCCTGATCGGGTATTTTTGCCAGGAAAGAAAAAACCCATTCCCGCACCGCGAGGACATAAGGGGGTTCTACTTCTTGCCCGTATCCGCGACGAAACACACCGCTTTGTAATCAGCTTCCATCGTCAGCGTCAGCGAAAAAAGAGTCTCAAAACCATTGACTCCTAGCTTCAGACGTACTAGTATTATTTCATCGATTTGATTTTCGCGTCGGCTTAAGAAAGCCATAACCAAGGTCGATGACGCGACACCAGCCGATCACCCGAGGGTGATGGCACCTCCTCTCCAGAACCCCTCCCCACAATTACTTTTACCTTGGGAGGGGTTTCCGCTATCTTAAGGGAGTCGGGTGAAGCGGTTACCGAAAGCTAGGATGTTGATACCGACGATAATAAAGAAAATGCCGACCAAAATGCCGACCAGCTGCGGAAAGATTATCACCAGAATCCCAAAAGCAATTGCTAGAGCGCCCATAAGTTGTATTGGATTCATTAATACTAGTATACAACTCCGTGCGCGACATTAAAGTATCGCCGCGCACCGCTCGTGGTGAGAGCGCCATCCGGCCCCACCCCTAACAAGGTGGGGCCGTTTCATACACAAGTATTGACAGCTTTAGTAAGTCATTTATTTTCTGTAAAATAAATTAGAAATATGATTACAGCAGAAATAAATCATTGGGCCGTTCTGGTAAGTGCAGTCGTTTCCATGATAATCGGTTTTGTTTGGTACTCGATGCCAGCATTTGGTCGTATTTGGGCTGCCCTTATCGGAAAAACTGAAGCTCAAATTCAGGCAGGTTATAAACCCACTACTTTCGCTAAAACTTTTGGCATCGCACTAGTGATGATTTACACTCTTGCTCACTTCATAGATTACGCCGGTGCAACAACTGTAGGCCAAGGAGCTATTACTGGTTTTTGGCTCTGGTTAGGATTTGTTGCAACAACAACCCTAATGACTACGACTTACGAAGGACGACCAACTAAACTATGGCTGATTAACTCAGGCTACCAATTGTTGAATCTAGTTGTTGCCGGAGCGATCCTTGCTTTGTGGGCCTAGACTAGTCAGTTCTTAGTCTCTTGAGGATATCAATATTCTGTTTGTCGGGTCCTTTGTCTTCAAATCCCGGAACTTCTAAATAACTAGCAAGACCATCCCAGCGTGGATCATTAAGAACAAAACCAAAAGTTTCGGTTCCTATATGCCCTTCTCCGATATTCTCGTGCCTATCTCGTTTAGCACCAAGCTCAAATTTAGAGTCATTAAGGTGCCAACAAAAAACTTTATCTAAACCAATGAGCCTTTCAACTTCACTGATATATGCTTCGTACCCATCTTTAGACTTAATATCGTATCCAGCAGCAAAAGCGTGACAGGTATCTAAGCACACCCCCACCCGAGAATTGTCGGATGATGAATTAAGCAACCAAGCTAAATCTTCTAGCTTCCCGCCCATTGTCGAACCTGCTGAATTTTCAAAAATAAGCTTACTCTCCGAAGGTGTTTCCGCTAAGATTTCGTAAATAACATTCTTTACTTGATTGTGGTTACCGATTTCACCATTTACGTACGAGCCAGGATGAAAAATTGTGCCGACTACTCCGATCTTCTGTGCCAAACGGAGGGTCTCAACAAGTGCATTTTTGGTTTTTAATAGATTAGATTCGTCACTAGCAGCTAAATTCGTAAGATATATCCCGTGAAATATTACCTGCTTGAAATGCTTAGGCCATTCATCCTTAAACCAAGAGCATTGCTTATCATCCCAGCCCCGGATCTTCCACTGTAGTGGTGCCGACGGGAAGATCTGGATCGCTTCGGCCCCAATACTTGTTCCGCCCTCAATCGCATTTTTCAAACCTCCTGAGGTAGAAACGTGAGCACCAATATGCATTACTCCAGTACGTGATCGACAAAATGTTTTTCTAACCACTCCCAATCGAGATTCTGGAAAAATGTCTCAATATAGTCAGCACGTTTGGTAGCAAAGTCTATGAAGTAGGCATGCTCATAGACGTCCAGGGCCAAAAGCGGTGTCGCGTTCCAGACCGGAAAGCTATTCTGGGCATCACCGATATAATTAAAAAGTTTCTTGAAGTCCCTGTCATAGGCGAGCCAAGCCCAACCACGAGCGGCCATAGCTGTGGCTTTCATATCCTTCTGCCAAGCTTCAAAGCTACCGAAATCTTTAGTTATCTGTTCGAGCATCTTGCCCGGGAGCGGAACTCCATCACCCCCAAGATGGTTGAAGTATAGCTCGTGATTCTTAATGCCTCCGATGGCAAAGGTCAGGTCAACCTTAAGGGCGCGAATATCGCTGTAAGTTTGGTTTGCTGAATCTAGATCAACAGAACTCAACTTCTCTGTAATCTCATTATATTTCTTTACATAGCCTTCGTAGAGCTTATAGTGCTCTGTCATCGTCTTCTCGCTAATACCGTCGAGCTCTTTTATCGAACGAAATTTTCTTGCTTCGTACATTAACCTCCCTTTGCGTGACTTTTCATAAGTATTATGCTAAGGTCATCATCATTGCAAGGTAATACTTGTAAAAAAGTTGCTCTTTACAGGGCGGGGAACACAACATGACAAACGAATTTGCAGACTCAGGATGGATTGAATCACCGGAGAATGTGGCCAACTTGGCAGGCGGGAGGCGCCGACAGGTCAGCTGGGCCGACAGGTTACAAATCGTCGCGTTTCTCTTTCTCGTCGCCTTGGACAGTGTCATCTACGTCTTCTCTGACGAGGAAGATTCGGATGCCTGGGTCGCGCCAAGCACGAAGAAAGTTATCCGGACGACCCTTGGGCTGATCCTGCTGATCACAATTTTCACGCTATATGTCTGGGCGGCCTTAACCGGAGCCGTCCGCTCCTAGACCAAGAGCCCAGCTCAGGTTTTGCGCAAGCGAAACTGGAACTGGGCTCGACTTATATTACCCGTGCTACCTGGGCAATTTTTTTTACTTGTTCACTCGTAGTCTGACGCCCCAAGCTAAATCGTATAGTTTTGTGAATTTGGTCACCTGAAAGACCGATACGTTGTAATACATGCGAATCAACAATCGATTTCGAGCTACACGCCGATCCAGACGAGACGGCAATCCCCTTGTTATCTAAAACTTCAACAAGGTTTGACTCTTTACTTTCATTAAAGGTTACAGATAGATGATTGGGCAGTCGCACAGCACCGGCACAGTTGACGCTTAGTCCCGGGATCTTCGATAATTCTTTTTCTAATTGATTGCGTAACTGACCGATCCTTTGACTCTCCTTCTCTTGGTTGTCGCTTGCGATTTCACAAGCTTTCGCCAAGCCAACTATTCCCGGTACATTCTCGGTACCGCTTCGGAGTGATTTTTGCTGACTACCACCATAAAAGATCGGGAATATGTTCACACCTTCTCGAACGTATAGTACAGCGATTCCCTTAGGCCCATACATTTTCGAACCGTTCAAAGTAAGTAGGTCCACTCCTAGTGTTTTAACGTTAAGATTTAAATACGCTGCTGCTTGACATGCGTCTGTGTGAAAAAGTGCGCCGTGTTTATTAGAAATTCTAGCGAGTTTAGCAATATTTTGGATAACGCCAACTTCCGAGTTAGCCAAATGGATAGAGACTAAAACGGTCTCTTTTTTAAGGACTTTCTCAAGTGACTCAACCTCAACCAAGCCCTCCTTTGTAACGGGTAGGTACGTCACTTCCCAACCATCTTTTTCAAGCGCCTTACACGCATTCATTATGCTAGGATGCTCAATTGCAGTAGTAATGATATGTCGCCCCTTATCTTTATTGGCTTTTGCGACGCCAATAACAGCAAGGTTATTACTTTCGGTGCCGCAGCTTGTATAAAAAACCTCCTCCTTTTTGCAGCCTAGAAACCTGGAAATTATTTCAGTTGCCTCACCTACAGCAACATCTGCCTCACGACCAAAGCTATGGATACTCGAAGGGTTACCAAAAAAATCCGTCATGTACGGCTCCATTACTTCGACCACCCGAGGGTCAGTCGGCGTAGATGCAGCATAATCGGCATAAATAGATTTCATTACAGCCAATATTAGTCTTTTTCAGTTACCGAGTCTAGTCAAATACTCTCAGTTGAAAGAACGGCAACGTTGGTTTTGTCGTGGAGCAGATTCTGGAAACGATTGGCTTCAGCTACCGACCCGAGAATCTTGCCGTAGTGCATTGGGATTGTTAGATCCGGCTCAATCAGCTCTGTTGCCTTAATTGCCTCCTCTAGGGTCATCACAAACGTTCCCGAGATCGGCAGAAAAGCGACATCAATTTTCTTAACTTGTTCCATCTCTGGCACAAAATCAGTGTCACCCGCATGGTAAAAGCGAAGGTTTTTAGATCCTTGTATAGGAATCTCAACCACAAAGCCAACCCCACCTAAATCTCTAGGGTGAAAGACTTCATTAGGAGTTCGAAATTTATCTGTATTGTAAGCCGGTATCGCCCAGTAAGTAATTTTACCGGCCGTAACCTTGTCTTCTCCGGTATAAATATCCAGTTGGCTAGCAGCAAGCTCCTGAAGTTCGCCCTGACAGCACTGCGGCGCAATTACCCGTGTCTTAGGCCCCAGTAGTTTACGGATCGAGGAGATGTCGCAGTGATCAAAATGGGAGTGTGACACAAAAACGAAATCGACTGGAGTAACTTCGCCAAGCAAGTCATATGGATCAAATGCAAAACTCACCTGTGGCTCGGCAACGTCAACCCGAAAGCCATCATGGCCCAGTGCTGTTATCGTTGCCCCTTTATAGGTAGTGTCTCTCATTACTTGCCAGCAAGAATGGCCAACTCAACAAGACGACATGAGTAGCCGTATTCGTTATCATACCAGGCGACAACCTTAACCATATCTCCATCAATAACCTTTGTGAGAGCAGAGTCAACGATTGAGGAAGCTGGGTTACCTATGATGTCGTGAGACACCAACGGCGCCTCAGTATATTCCAAAATTCCCTTGAATCGTGGTTCCGTACTAGCATTTTTGAGTGCTTCGTTGACTTCTTCAACCGTAGTTTTCTTTTTAACGATAAAGGTAATATCAGATAACGAGCCGACCGGGGTTGGCACGCGGATGGCTAAGCCGTCAAACAAGCCTTTTAGTTCCGGAATAACCTCAGCGGTAGATATTGCTGCTCCCGTAGTAGTCGGGACAATATTTTCTGCCGCGCTACGTGCTCGGCGAAGATCTTTATGTGGTCCATCCTGGAGGTTTTGATCAGCGGTGTAGGAGTGAATAGTTGTCATCATCGCCTTCAAAATACCGAACTCGCGATTTATCACGGCGACTACTGGGGTAATACAGTTGGTTGTGCATGAGGCATTAGAGATAATTAGGTCATCAGATTTAATGTTGTCCTCGTTGACGGAAATAATATGAGTCGACATCGAGCCTTTCGGTGGTGCGGAAATTATTACACGTTTTGCCCCAGCCGTAATATGTCCCATCGCTGCAACTTTCTCCGTGAAGAATCCAGTGCATTCTAGTACAACGTCAACTCCTAAGTCTTTCCACGGTAATTTAGCCGGGTCTTTCTCGGCGAAATTCGGAACCTTTTCGCCGTTAAACACAAGATGCTCACCGCCCGGATCAGCAGATACCTCTCCTGGCCATATACCGTAGTTCGAGTCGTACTTGAATAAATGGGCTAAAGTCGCATCATCGGTAAGGTCGTTAACCGCTACTAACTTTGCATCTTTCTTTTCTAGTAAAATTTTTGCCGCTGTTCGTCCAATCCGCCCAAAACCATTAATGGCTATGTTCATTGTCTTTACCGTATCGGTAAAAATGGCTCCTAGCAACTGGCTTCTAGCCGAATAGGCTAAAGACAGAGGACTACCCGCATAACCCGACTCTCCGACCTTTTTAAGGTAAAGTCCGTGCATAGCTCACGTTGAGCAAGAGAGGTGAATCGAATGCTTGCGATACTGAACCTTATTGTCCAGATCTTGACAACTCTGGTCCTCATCTACATCACCTGGCAGATGGGCCATCCCAGAAAACGGTGAACAAGCTGGGCGAAAAGTTTCTAACCCCGAGCGCACTGCGAGAGCAGAAAGCGGCGGGGCATTTTCATGTCTCCACACATCACAATCGAGTCTAAAGTACAGTCCTCTACCCGTAAATGTTTCGTCATTGACGAACGATCTTTTAATAACTACGGTGAGTTAAATGCTAGAGAAAATAGACTTAATTCAGATACGAGATCTTTTTGATGGCCGACTGAAGTCAATCGACGATCAGCTCGTGTCAGTTAAAAAAAGCCTCAAGAATCTTGAGACACAATCCCGAAAGACGAACAGAGATATTGACATTGTTATCCGAACTTTTGATAATGAATACTTAAGATTGAGAGAGCGTGTTGAGAGACTGGAAGAAAAAGTCGGGATTACGAGCTAGGCTTTTCCGTCACATCCGAATAACCGAATGTGTTTTATAACTTCGTCGCGTATTTCATCGCGAGAAGGTCTCATTTCTTCGCGTGGGTCATAGATATCAGCATCTTTGAGCGTTCGGCGCAGCTCGCGCGTAAAAGCCAATCTCAAGTCTGTATCAATATTAATTTTACAAATACCCAGGGAGATCGCTTCTTTTAGTACTTTTTCGTCTGTGCTGGAGGCGCCATGTAACACTAGGGGCACTTCAACTACCTTATCGATCTCTTTAAGTAAGTCTAAGTCCAGCTCTTCGTTTGGCAGTGGCTTACCGTGAGTTGAACCAATCGAAACAGCAAAACAATCAACATCAGTTTCTTTAACAAACTGGGCTGCACGCTTAGGGTCCGTAAAGTGACCTCGGTTACCATCCACATAATCTTCTCTTCCGCCAATTTGGTCTTCTTCAGCCTCAACAGTTATCTTTCGATGATGTGCGCGAGTAGTAAATTCCTTCACGAATTTAATCCTTTCGTTTTTCTCCATCTTCGAGACGTCTAGCATTACCGAACTGAAACCAATGTCTGTGGCTTTTTGAACTAATTCAAAATTTCGTCCGTGATCAAAATGTATGCAAACAGGAACCTCAGATCCATCAGCTAAAGTTTTGGCAATCGCAAAAGCCAAATCTAAGCCCATATAATCAATAGTTTTTTCGGAAATTTGTAAGATAATTGGCGATTTTTCCTGCTCTCCCGCTTCGACTATCGCCATAGCAGACTCTAGTGTCGTCATATTAAAACCACCGATAGCGTATTTCTCCCGATCAGCTTTAGCGAGAATGTGACTTAAATTAACTAGCATTTTTTCTCCTCATTACTCGCTCCACAGCATGAATGATATCGCTGATACCTAAGTGATAATGCTCCATTAACTCCTCGGGCTTTCCGGATTCTCCAAAAGTATCCAACACTCCAATCCGTTCCATCGGTACAGGATAGTGATCAGCAAGAACTTCAGCGACTGCCGATCCCAGTCCCCCAATAATCTGATGCTCCTCGGCAGTAACAATCGCCCCTGTGTCTTTGGCAGCTTCGATTATTGATTTAGCGTCAATCGGTTTAACGGTATGCATATTCAAAACCCCGACTGATACTCTACCGTCTAGTTCTTTGGCAGCCATTATTGCTCGGTAAACCATCTGACCGTTAGCGATAATCGTCACGTCGCTACCTGCTAAAATTGGCAGGGCCTTACCTAGCTGAAACGGCGTGTCGTCTTTCGTTATAACGGGGGTTTTCTCCCGACCAAAACGGATATAGCTTGGGCCAACATGTTTAGCAAGCGCGAGAGTCGCTTTCCTAGCTTCGACAGTATCAGTTGGAACAACGACGATCATATTTGGAAGAACCCTGGTTATCGCAACATCTTCAAGGGCCTGGTGAGTCGCCCCGTCTGGTCCAACAGAGATGCCTGCATGAGCACCAACTACTTTAACATTAGCCTTTGAATAGCATATGCTAACTCGTATCTGATCCCAATTACGTCCGGGCGAAAAGACTGCGTATGAAGAAATGAAGGGAATTTTACCAGATAGGGCTAGTCCCGCCGCGATACCGGCCATATTTTGTTCAGCAACACCCACTTCGAAGTATCTCTCTGGATACGCCTCAGCAAACGCCTGCACCCTTATGCTTTCAACTAGATCCCCGCAAAGAGCTACAACATCAGGATTGGTTTTACCCAATTCAAGTAGGGCTTGCCCAAAACCATCCCTTGGTGGAATCTCTTCAAAGTTATCATGATGTAGTGGCACCAAGAATTTCATTTATTCGTGCTCACTTGTTATCTTACCTCGCAATGTTCGTAGTTCTTTCAGTGCAAGTTTGGCTTCGTCGCTCTTTGGTACTTTACCGTGCCAGTGGTAATCACTTTCCATGAAGTCTACACCCTTACCCGGAATTGTATGGGCAATAATAACTGTTGGTTTTTCAAAAACAGCCCTTGCGTGACGGAATGCGGCAATAATATCTTCAAAGTTGTGGCCATCTATTTCTAAAACGTGCCAATTAAATGATCGGTACTTGTCTGCAAGTGGTTCTAAGGGCATAACGTCTTCTGTGAAACCGTCTATCTGAATATTATTGCGATCAATCACGGCTGTTAAATTATGAAGTTCGTTTTTACCGGCAAACATGATTGCTTCCCATGTTTGTCCTTCGTCATGCTCGCCATCAGATAATACAACATATGTTCTCCATTTTTTATTATCTAGCCTTGCTGCAAGTGCCATACCAATTGCTTGACTCAAGCCTTGTCCTAACGGGCCAGATGAGTTCTCGATTCCGGGTAATTCTAGATTATGAGGGTGACCGTGCAGACGAGTTCCAAATTTACGAAGAGTTATTAACTCTTCAACTGGAAAGTAACCGCGATGGGCCATCGTTGCGTAAAGCACCGGGCATATATGACCACAAGAAAGTACTAGTCGATCGCGATCAGGCCAAGAAGGTTTCTTCGGATCAATATTGAGCACATCAAAATAAAGGGCTGTAAAAATATCCGCCATTCCAAGAGGCCCGGCCGAGTGACCCGAACCAGCCTCAAGAAGCATTTTTATAATATCCTGACGAATTTGGGTCGCTTGCAATTCAAGCCGTTTTATTGTCATTCAGACGCCTTTTTTAAAAGCTCAGTGTAGTTTTCTTTCCAGTCGCCTTCCTCGTAGATTGCAGTAGTAGCAATTACATAATCTGCTCCAGCATGTTTGAGCTCATTTATATTCTCCAAACTCACTCCCCCATCAACTGTGATTGTCAGGCGGTACGGCTGCTTGTTTAGGTAAGATACAGCAAGAGAAGTGTTCGGTAATTGAGCCTGACCCGTTCTTCCGGGGTGTATTCCCATTACTTGGACGTACGGGCTGACGGAAAAGAAACGACGTAGAGTTGTTAAATCTGTCTCCGGACTAACAGCAAATCCAAGAAGTATGTCGTTAACTCGTGCCTCTGTAACTACCTCGTCCAAATCAAAAGTAGACTCAACATGAATGATTGCTCGTGTGACACCTTTTGCTTTCGCTTTAGACAAGTACGGTAGTGGGTCGCTAACCATCAGGTGAGCTTCGCAGTATTCAATATCTATAAGTGGCCAGGCTTCAATAGGCAAGGAATTGCCTTCAACAAAGTTAGGATCGACTATATCAACATGCAGTGAGTTGCCCACTTTTCGAGCAAATTCGATATGTTTAGTAAACTCCCCTTTTGTTGTTACTAAACACGCGGGTATAACAAAATTTTTCGATCTCATGAATCAATCTGCTTTATTCGTCTCTTGTGACGATCGGCGTAGCTAAAGCTAGTCGACAAGAACGCAGAAACGATCTCCCAAGCAGTATCTACTCCGATAAAACGAGCTGGAAGAGAAATTACGTTTATATCATTATCTTCACGAGCTTCAACAGTTACACGTGCGTTCCATGACACTGCCGCTCTAATACCCTTAAAACGATTAGCAACAATGGCCATTCCCTCACCTGAGCCACAAATTAATATTCCCTTACCGTTGTGTTTCAGGACAGCCTTAGATAGTTGCTTGGCGACACCCGGGTAGTCATCAGGCTCCCTAGAAAAGGTTCCGAAATCTTCAAAAGCAATCTTTCTTTCGGCTAACTTGTGGCAGATTTTTTCTTTTAGGTCAAAACCAGCGTGATCAGCAGCAATAAATATCATCCGACCATCCTACTTCTCTACGACATTGACTGGATCTCCAGAGACCATCCCCTCAATATTTTCAACAGTAGTAGTGAGAATGTTGTGCATAGACTCCTTACTATTAAAAGCATTATGAGGAGTTAGTAGAACATGAGGATGGCGCATTAAGGCGTGATCAGCCATCGCCATCTGGTAATCTTTAAGTTTGAAATATGGAGAGAAGAATTCTTTTTCTTCTTTGAGGAGGCCTTCGTCTTCTAAGACATCAATACCAGCCTGACTAACCGTGCCGTTCTCTAGTGCTTCAAGTAGGGCATCGGCGTCAACCAAACCCCCTCGAGCAGTGTTAAGAAGAACCACCCCTTTCTTCATTAGTTCAAATTGCTTGGTAGATAGCATATGCTTATTCTCTGCGGTCAAAGGCACATGAATTGTAATAACGTCAGCCTTACCAAGAAGCTCTGGTAACGACATGTACTCCATACCATACTTTTCTGTTAGCTCGGTATTGGGATGCGGATCGAAACCAATCAACTTCATTCCAAAACCATTAGTGATCCGTGCAACGTGGGCGCCAATCTTACCGGTACCAACTATGCCAAGTGTTTTCCCGAGAAGATCCCAACCAGAGAGACCGGTGTACTCATATATACCTTCTTTAGTACGCTCTACAGATTCGACAATTTTACGCGACATCGCTAGCAGAAGTGCCACGGTATGTTCAGCAACGGTATTAGGTCCGTAAGCCGGGACATTACTAACAACAATGTTACGGCTCGACGCCTCAACTAAGTCTATGTGGTCTACACCTACCGACATGGTAGCGATACCTTTTACCTTCCTTAAATGTATTAGGACTTGGTGAGAAAGATCTGAGTATATAAAAGAGACTATATAGTCAGCCTGGGCGGCCTCGTGCATATTGTCGTATGTAAGTCTGTGATTAAAGAATTCTAGATCAACTTTATGTTGAAGCTTGTCTCTAAGGAACTCCTGCTCCCAAGGCTCAACTTCAAAACAGACTACTTTCTTCCCCTCCATAGTTAACTTCAGCGTAACGTAAAAATAGGGCAAGAGAAAGCGCGTTCATACAGCCGACAAGGCCGACAAGCGCGCTTTCGGAACTTAGCGGAGGTACTCCGCTTGGGTCCTGGAACCAGATTTCGACGCATCCCTCTTTGCCTCCATGGCCTGGTAGGGTTCGAGAAGCTCAATAGTCAAGTTGCCATTGTAGCGAAACGAACCAAGCTCGATAGAGTCCCGCTTAATCAGACGTCCGACGTATCTCGAACAATCCGTATTGTCGGGAACGATAACAACGCGGGCTCGACTCATGTCGAGTCCTTTTTCGCGACAAAGAGCCGCGAACACGGTTGGGCGGAGTTGCTTGCGCAACTTAGCACAGGCACCGTGATAGATCAGGGCCTCATTCAGATCAGTTACCGTCTTGGTGAGGTCGGCATAGTCGGGGCCGTCCGGCTTGCAGAAGGCCACAAATGGCGAAAGGTCGAAATCGGCCGGAATAAGCTTTTCATCCTTCCAGCGGTCGACCTGATCGTCATTAATCACGCCGAGTAAGATTCTACCCCTCAGCGCGACCGTGCCGGACGGAATCCAGTCCAATTTTGGTACTGGCCCGTCTTTCATAATGGATACCTCCTTGCTCTTAAAGAGCGAGTCTCATACACCGCGAGTTTACCCAACTGGTACAATGCTGTAAAGTAGCAGAGCTACAAATTGCGGGTGTGGTTCAATGGCAGAATATAACCTTCCCAAGGTTGAGACGGGGGTTCGATTCCCCTCACCCGCTCAGACTAATGACTATCAGTTGGCAAAGATTCCATCGGGCAGTAAGAAAGCTAACCAGCAGTATTAAGGCCGACTCTTTCTGTCCGGACGTTATTGTTGCTGTGGGGTTATCAGGTTTGATACCAGCGGCAATGGTCGCAAAACAGATGGCCTGCAAGGACCTCCAGTTAGTTATAATCGAGTCATATAAAGGTCGGCAGAGGCTAACCCCAAGGCTTATAAAGCAAGGGGTTAACGACATTTCTGGGAAAAAAGTGCTCTGTGTCGACGATATAATTGCATCGGGAATGACCCGTAAGTTAACCGAGGAAGTACTACGAACGTTTCAACCAGAAATAATAAAGTTTGCCGTTCCGATTGTTAGCACGGCCGTTTGTAAAGCTTTTCCAGATTATTGGGGTGAAGAAATAATGCGGTCCCCAGATGATTTCATACAGCTACCTTGGGATTAATTAGCAATCTCCGTACTCAAGCAAAGACCCCGGACCTATCCGGGGTGCTTTGCTAGAGTTGAGGTGGAACTATATTTAACCGGTGCGTCTTCAAGTCGGATGCGCACCGACGTGTTTCTGGTACCCAACCGACCCTATGTCGCTGATCCAAAACATCATCATGAACACAAACTACACCCACGCTATTTAGCGATCATTAGCACAACCTACTACTGACCTTAATGTTTACGTCAATTTCTTGGCAAAACTGGCAAAAGACAGGTGTAAAGCGGCCTTTACATTTAGTTCGGTCGTCGTTAAACTGTTTTGATGGGTGCAAAGAATGGCAAAATAATCGAGGTTAAAAATTTAACCAAAACCTACCCTGGTGGCACCAAGGCCGTTAGGGGAATTTCCTTTAACGTCAAAGCTGGGGAATTCTACGGTTTCTTAGGGCCAAACGGCGCCGGCAAGACCACCACCATCAATATGCTGGTAAATTTAGTGAAGAAAACTAGCGGTGAGGTTATTATCGACGGCCTCAAACTCGAAGATAATTTGGACGAGATTTATAAACGCGTCGGCTTCGCTATGCAGGAGGTTGGCTTAGACGAAGTGGCCACTGCCCGCGAAATGTTGCAGCTCCACGGCCGACTTTACCATATGACGAAAACTGAAATTGATGCCCAAATCTCCAAACTTCTAAAACTAGTTGAACTCGAAAAAGTCGCCGACAAGTTTACCTCGACTTATTCTGGCGGTATGCGTCGCCGCTTTGACCTGGCTCTCTCGCTCATGCACAAACCAAAAATCCTCTTTCTAGACGAGCCAACTCAAGGTCTCGACCCGCACGCTCGTCAACTCATTTGGGCACATTTGCGCCAATTAAATAAAGAAGGGATGACGATTTTCCTCACGACTCACTTTATGGATGAAGCGCAAGAGCTCTGTGACCGGATCGAGATAATGGACAAGGGCAAAATCGTCACCGAGGGGTCGCCGGAAGAACTTATGAAAAAACACAACGCCAAAAATATGGAAGAAGTTTTCCTAAAAACAACCGGCAGCAACTTAGCAAACGAGGAAGTAAACGCTAATGCGCCTGATCCATTTGCCCGAAGTCGTGGTGGGGGCCGAAATTAATGAATACTTTTTTAAGCGATTGGTACTATCTTTCAATCCGCAACATCAAGCTTATCTGGCGACCACTATTGGCGTTACTGCCGCCGTTCTTTATGCCAATATTCTTCTTTGCCGTTAACTCGTTGTCACTTTCGGCTCTAGCCCAAGTACCAGGTTTCCCAGATGTATCTTACAAAGACTTCATTGCACCGGTAGCAATCTTCACCGCAATTTTCTTTTCGGCCGGTAATGCTGGCATTGAGTTAGTTCAAGATATTCAGAGCGGTTATTTCAAAAAACTGATAATTATGCCTATTAACCGTTTGGCGATTGTTTTGGCTAAGTTAACAGAAATTGCTGTCCAATCGCTCGGCCAAGGAATAATTATGCTAATCTTGCTGTTGCTGTGGGGCGTTAAAATTCAATCCGGCTTCCTGGGCGTACTAGCGATCTTTGCAATTTTGATCATTTTTGCGATGGCCTGGAGTTGTATCGGTATGATCTCGGCATTGCGAACCCAAAACGCTCGGCTGGTTCAATCGCTGTTTATTCTTGTTTTTCCATTATTATATCTGACCACCTCACAAACTCCTCGAGCACTTCTACCAACGACTTTTGCCCAAATAACTGACTTCAACCCCGTCACCTATATAATCGAAGGAATTAGAGCTCTAGTGTTGAACGGCTGGGGAAGTCCAGATATTGGCTACGCCTTCTTGGCAGCCGGTGGGATGTTTGTGGTTTTCGTTACTTTCACCATGTTCTCCTTCCGCAAAGCCTTAAAGTGAAGGAATAACCTGCGACCACACTAGGGATTGATCGTGGTCTGCTGTTACGCTACTCTTTACCTATGTCGGCAAAGAAAGCGCGAACACCGTGTTTGAATTGTGGCAAAGAACCTAAAAGTGCGCGCTACATCTACTGCAGCAACGCCTGCCAACAAGAGTATCAATTCGATAGATATATCAAGAAGTGGAAATCTGGAGAAGTCGCTGGCTTACAGGGAATAGGAGTCGTATCAAGCCATGTTAAGCGTTACTTGCGAAGAAAATACGATAACCAATGCTGCCTTTGTGGGTGGTCAAAGGTCAATCCGAGCATTGGCTACTCGCCCTTAGTAGCTGATCATATAGATGGGAATTGGCGCAATAATTCCGAATCAAACCTTCGTTTACTATGCCCTAACTGCGACTCTCTCACACCCACTTATGCCGGATTGAACAGAGGGAAAGGGAGGGGCAACAGAGAGAGGAGTAAAAGGGCGATTGAGGGCCGAGAATTAGTAATAGTACGCCGGAGTAACTCAGTGGTAGAGTAGCTGTTTCGTAAACAGCAAGTCGCGGGTTCAATCCCCGCCTCCGGCTCGACAGACAAAAGAAAGCCGCCGAGCGATGGTTCGCTCGGCGGCAACAATTTCGGTTGTTTAGAATACTCTAGCGTTAAGAGCTACCGCGGTATAATTCTCGGTGGTTGTCCATTAGCTCTCTCGCCAAGTTCTCCATTTTTTTTACAATCGGATCATTTTTACGTTGCTCGTCATGTTTGATGTACCTAATAGAGACGTTGTCCAGCAGTGACCCAATGGAATAGATTTTAGATGGCCCCCCGGATGAACCCCCACCAATGCTATATGGTAATGATCTTAAATCTATCAAATCTATTAATTGAGATGCTGTAATGTCGGGGTTTTCTTCGATCCTACTTTTTACAAAGCTAGCAAAATTCGTGTAATCATATTCATATTTCGATCCCGACGCCTCGTTATCATTTCCTTGCTCTGGGCTCCTTTCCATCTTCTCCTCCAGGGCCTCCTGTTCTCGCATATCAACCCCCTCATCCCCCGACAATCCTTTTTCATTTTCCATTTTTTAATACCTCCTTCAGGCACCATTTAACTCTCTCTCTCTGTTCGTCAAGGGCAACGAAAAAAGGAGCGGATGCTCCTTTTTTCGGTTCGTTAGTTTTAATTTTTACTCAGGTTTTTCGGCAGCTGGTTCGGTACTAGTTGCTGGTTGGTCGCCTTCGGCAGTAGCCCCTTCTTCACCTTCGGCAGCTGGAGCTTCTTCTCCCAAAGCGCCAACAGCGGCCTCTTCGGCAGCTTTGTCTTCGGCGAGTTCGGCTTCAAGCTCTTCTTCGCTTCGAGGAGCCGTTACAAGAGCAACCGTCTCTTCCATCTCGTCTTGGATCTGAACAGTTTCCGGAACCTGGATGTCGCTAACCTTAATTGAGTCGTCAAACGTTTTCAAAACCGAAATATCAACTTCTACATTCGGTATTAAGTTTCCTGGCAAACATTTAATTGTCAGCTCATCGCGGTTAGCAATGAAGTTACCCTCGAGCTCGTCAACAGCTGGCGAAATACCAACAAAAACGATCGGAATCGTTGTTTCAATCTCTTCGTCCATTTTCACAGCATACAAATCAAAGTGAATTGGTTCACCGTTTAAGTAATGAACCTGTGGCTCATGAAACAAAACCTTAATCGGTTTCTGCTCTCCTATAGTCAAATCAACCAAGGTACCACTTCCAGCTTTGGCGTAGGCTTTCTTTAAAGCAACTCTTTCAACAGTAATCGGAGTAGATTCTAAACCATGGCCATAAACAACTCCTGGGATTTCTCCCTTGAGTCGAATATTCTTAACTTTTTTTCCGGTTAGCTCTCGCGAGCGTGCGACTAAAGCCACAGATTCCATTAGGAAAAATTATAACTGATTTAGAAAACTTTTTCCAGAGTGGTCTCTAGGGAATCTACCTCGGCATTAATGAGTTTAAGTTCGGAGGAACTGATCGGTCCAGCCTTAACCAAATCCTTAAGTGCTAACGGAACTAATAGAATGATCGGGAAGTGTCCTCTGTTACAGGTAACAGAAAGCTCCACAGCTTTATTAAATTCGTACGCCCGGATATTAATATCTCGCAACTCAAACATCCTGCCACAAACTGGACAGGTAAGTTCTTGTTGGGCTTTCCGGATTTCGTCTTGAAGAGAGCGCATATCTATTCCAAGGATATTGTATCGAGGAGTAACAATCAAGTACTTCTTAAATTTTTGCGTTCAGAATCACGCCATTTTTTAATTTCAGCATGATGTCCGCTTAAAAGTACTTCTGGTACATTCATACCACGATATTTCTCTGGCCGAGTAAACTGGGGGTATTCAGTTAAATCGGCTTCAAAGGTTTCCTCCTTGAGTGATTCAGCGTTGCCAAGAACACCCGGTATTAGACGGGTGACAGCATCAATAATTGTCAGCGCCGCTAGTTCGCCACCGGAAAGAACGAACGAACCGATGGAAACTTTTTGATCAATGTATTTTTCGATTCTGGCATCAAATCCTTCATAACGTCCACAAAGTAAAATCAGTCTCTTTTTCGCCGCGAAATCCTCTGCCATGGCTTGATCAAACAGCTCGCCATCAGGGGAGAGCATAATCCGGTGGGCTTTATGACTGTGATCAAGCGCTCCTAGCGCGGCATGAGCCACATCTACCCGTAAAATCATCCCTGGGCCGCCGCCGTAAGGTGTATCGTC
>JANLIQ010000072.1 GCA_024654065.1 Candidatus Berkelbacteria bacterium
AAGTACTCTGGACACTGCCGAAATCTTACCGCAACAGAGATCGACCAGTATGAACAAGCAGGTCGTCCTAGCGCCGTGCGATTCATTGTAGAACCGCAAGTTGTCAGTTTTGACGATCTAATAAAAGGCAAGGTTGAGTTTGACGCCTCTTTATTTGGTGATTTTGTTATTCAACGCTCTGACGGTATGCCGTTGTTCGTGCTGTCAAACGTCATTGACGACAACTTAATGAAAATTAGCCATGTACTTCGGGGAGAAGAACATTTAGTTAATACCGCTAAACAAATTTTGTTAGCAAACGCCCTAAACTTCCTTAACCCTCAGTTTGGTCACCTCCCCCTTATTCTCAACTCCGATCGATCGAAGATGAGCAAACGTAAAAATCCAGTTTCAATTTCGGACGATTACAAGGCTAAAGGATTTTTACCTGATGCTTTAGTTAACTTTATCGCCCTACTTGGCTGGAATTCGGGGACTGAACGGGAAATATTTTCGATGCAAGAGCTGATCGATGAATTCGAAATAAGCAGAGTTGGTACAAGCCCATCTATTTTTGATACCGAAAAACTGCTCTGGATGAACGGCTACTATATCCGTCAAAAAACAATCGGTGAGATCGCTTCCGAAGCGCAGAATTTCATTACAAATAAGGAGCTGTTTCAGAAGACCTTAGCTAAGCCTGACTACTTCTTGGACGCGATTGCCTTAGTTCAAGATCGGTTAAGAACGTTAGGGGAAGTAGAGGGACTCATTGACTACTTCTTCATCGCTCCCAGCTATGAACCACTGTTACTCATAGCGAAGAAATCAACCAAGGAAAACACCTTGTCCGCACTGAAGGCCGCGATCACTGTTATCACTGAACTTGATACATTAGCCTTAGACAAGGTTGAGCCGGCCCTACGAGGTGCCGCGGAGGATTTGAAGATTAAAGACGGCGAACTGCTTTGGGCCGTCCGCGTTGCCCTCTCCGGTCGCGACGCCTCCCCTGGTGCTTTTGAGCTACTTGGGGTAATAGGTAAAGAAGAGTCGGTTAAGAGAATCAATACAGCGATAAAAAAACTTTCAGCTAGGTAGTGACCACTTAACCTGTATCTGGTAAAATTTCAGAGTATTGCCGGGTCGTCTAGCGGTAGGACGTCACACTCTGGATGTGAAGATCGAAGGTTCGAATCCTTCCCCGGCAGCTGGTCTTGACTACTATCCCACCCAAGTCTAGTGTTTGTGTCATGAAGAAGGTCTTTTATGGCGTGGCGGCTGTTTTAGTAGTGGTGCTAATTATTCTTGGAGTGATGGCTGATCGGAAGAAGCCAGCATCAACTGAGACAAATAATACTGGCGACTCTTTCAACGCCGACCAGCTCCAAGACGCTACTGAAAAAACCCCCGCGACAAACAATTAATTTATCAGGCGATCTGCTCAATATGCAGAGCGTGAGCTTGTTTTAGCAATTTCTTGTCGTAGCTGAATAATTTTGTGATACCGGCATCCAACATTAGCTGTAGTATCAAGGCGTCATTCACGCCCACACTTAACTTTTGGCTTAAGGCGGCGTAGCGCAGGGCGAAATCAATGCTCGGTGAAGGCTCGACTAGGATTAGGCTTGGTAGTTTAGCGATTCTTTCCACGGCCCTAACGATATTGGCATCGGGAGAGAGTTTTGATAAGACAAATAATACTTCCTCAATAATATGGTGCGAGGTCAGAACCTGCTCGTCATCATCTACCAGTTTTTGAAGGAGTCTAATGGTTTGGGCATGGTTATCAGATGTTTCGTCTAGGTAATAGACCAACACATTAGCGTCTAGTAAAACCATTTATCTAACTACTCGTACTTACTTTCTGCAAGCTCGTTGAGATACTCCGGGGTCAGTGGCCGACCGGCTTTTTCTTGCAGACGAAAGCCGCCACCAACGACCTTGCGGCCTTTGGCAGTAATAGAGATCGGTTCAAGACGAGCAACCGGTCTACCAGCCTTACCAATTACAATCCGCTCTCCATTAGCTACTCTCTCAAGTAACTTAGAAAAGTTCGTTTTTGCTTCGTGGACATTGATTACATTCATATTATTAGTCTAGTCGACTAAGTGGACTCTGTCAATGACGGCTAACCCTAAAGGCCGTGGCACCGTCACTAGTTTGAAGGCTATCTAAACGAATATCATTTGGGATGTATCGGTTTTAAGTCAGCTATTTGATTCTTCGGCTGTCTCAACAGCCGTTTTAGGTTATTCTGGTATTGATGGTATCGTCAAACATA